>JAGFIY010000112.1 GCA_024103215.1 Melioribacteraceae bacterium
TTCTTTCCAGCAGAATCGCTTGCATAAATCCATTTGGCAGCAAAGAAATCGATCAAGGAACTGATAATAACAAGTATGAAAAAAATTCCGCTCGACTTATAATAAAAGTAGAGAGATACCGAAAGCAGAAAGAATACTCTCGCCCGCTTCGAGTTAACAAAAAGTTGACTAAAAACCAGCACAAAGAAAAAGAAGAACAAGAAGAAGCCGCTGTTAAATAACAGCGGCTCTATTGGATCGTATGATAAAACGTGCAATAATCTATCGAAAAATGATTCCATTGTATTCTTCCTAAGTAGTGAAGAACTTGTTATCTATGTTTATTATAGGCATCCATTAAAGCTTCAGTAAGAAGATCTGCTACTTTTTGTGCGCCTTGTCCGTTAAAGTGAACATAATCTTTAAATGCTAAAGGCGGGTTTGCGTTTACCCAGTTTTCCATAGAGTTTTTTCCGCCCATTGCATCGAACAAACTCCAGAATGCAACATTTGTCTGCTTCGCGATATTTTTTTGTGCTTCCAATAATTTAAGTACTGTTGGATCAGTTTCAAAACCACTTCTGGTTTTCTTTGCTTTATCGTGAACACTGATCATTAAGATACTCGCGTTCGGGAAAGCTTTTTTAAACTTGTTTACAACCTTAACCATTTCTCTTTCGTACCATCCGTAATCAGATTTAATCGAACCGGCTGCATTCAATCCAAATTCGAGAATAATAAGTTTATAATTGAGCAACTTTCCGAACTCTCTTAATGATGCGTCGTCAATTTGTTGTAAATCAACGCCGGAGTTTCCGCGAAGCGGGAAATTATCCACGTAAATACCGTTTCCGCCTTCGAGACTAACGCCGTAAAAATTACCTTGACCTTTTGATTCAAATTCCATCTTAAACGATGTTGCGGTGGAGGCATTTACGGAAGATTCGTTTATTCCCTTACCGGACTTTAATCTTACTGATTGTGGTGCCCCGTTATTTATAGAAACCTTCACAGAACCAGATGCATCGCTGTAGAATATTCTTGCTTCGTCAAATGATTTCACAGTTCTATATCTTCGTGTTGTTTCGTATGATACCCAACTGTTGCTGTTAGGTATTGCAACTGTTCCGGCAATTCCAAGAGGAAGATTTTTGGGATTGCTGGTGAAAACTGATGCCGACTCGAAGTTATCCGAAAAACGATGCTTTGTTGTTTGTCTGAACTGAATATCCTGCGAGGTAATTGATAAAAACCCTACACCTTTTCCGCCGAATTTATCCTGAAAATTTTGTCTAATATCGGCAGTAACAAGGTCTCCTTCTATCACCGAATCCCCGAAATGAGCAATTCTAACCTTTGAAGATTTTGTCTGTTTGAGTGCATTGAAGAAATTTTTAAGTTCATTCACATTTCCCGTGATTACAGACTTACCGGTTCTAACAGATTGCGATGCAATGTAGTTATCTATTTTTTCTCTTTCCGAAGAAACGAAATCGCTTATTACATCACCGGCAGAATTTATGAAAGGAATTGATGCATAATTGATAAATTTTTCTTTTCCGTCAATTATCAAAGAAGAACCATCCTCAGACGAACTTTCTTGATCGAGCAATTCTTCTTCTGGATCAGGTTTTAAATCGGAAAATATATCAACATGTTTTACTTCTATTCCCATTATTGACATCTCTTTCGGGGCAAATGAGAGTAAGAATGAGAATACAATTGTTAGGAATATTAACAAAGTTGGTCTTTTAAATTCATTTTTTACTTCGAAATCTTGCATTTATTTCTCCTTAAATTAGCTGAGTTTTACATACCTTTTTTTCTTAAAACTTTATCTACTTCTTCCGCCCATATTTTATATCCGTTCGCATTAAGATGTGCTCCATCGTAAGTTACTTCCGGCTTTAGGTAACCGTCGCGTGAGAGTTTTGAATTAATATCAATGAATTCAATTTGATTTACTTTTGCAAAGTTGGATAGCATTTCGTTTAACTTATCGACTTGAGTGTTTCTTTCGCCGTTGTATTTCGGAACGTCAAGATCGGGTCTGTTTGCTTCAAGCCATTCTTTTCCCCAATCTCTTCCTGCATAAAGTGTCGATTGAATCACAGGGGTTATCTTATTCCTTTTAAGTTCTTCGATGATTTTAATATAATCTTGATAGATTGTTTCAACCGGAATCCAATTGTAAATGTCGTTCAATCCGCCAAGTATAAAAACTATTTTGGGTTTTAGTTTTGTAACGTAATAAAGTCTGGCGGCAAACCCGGCAAGAACATCGCTTACAATTCCTCTTTCAACAACATTGGGTCTTCCCAGAAGTTCGTTCCAATTTGCACCGTGTGTAAGCGAGTTGCCGAGCATAACAACATCGGCTTGCTTCAACTTATAAATATCATAAAGATCGAGCTGCAGTTTATAATTCGGATTTGAACGGAAATTTGATGTCTGAGCAGACGCCAAAGTTACATTTAGCAAGAAAAGAAGCATAAATACGAAAATGAGACCGTTGGTCTCGTTATTATTTTTTATGAATTTCACTTTTAATCTAAATTTTTGTTGAACAACAGTAATTATATTGAAAACCCTCAATGTAGTGTAAAGCTTATAAACAAAAAGAATGCCAGTAAAAATCTACGAAATCTACATAAAAAACAATAAAACTATTTTGATCTGTATTATTTTGAGAACACTCTCAATTAAAAACAAAACTAATAGTTAGTGTGTCAGTCTCCTTTTTCATTATTAGAAGGATAAATCTCCCCGTTGTTGATATTCTCATTCTCCGAAAACAGAGGATTTTCATCATTTTTTTCTTCTCGATCAAGTCTATCTTTAAAGGTCGATATCTTTTTTTGAAGTGACTTTTCCACTCCCATCAACTGAGTAATTTTTGCGGATAGCTCTTCTTTTTCCAACTGAAGGGAGGAAACCGATCGTCTTGTTTCTTCTTGTTTTTTACTTATCTCTGAAAGATTCTCATTCAGCTCACGCAGTTTATCTTCGGCATTTCTAAGTTCAGTTATAGTCTCAGTTTTCTTTATGTTTGTTTCCCGGTAATTCTGACTCGACATTGTAAGCAGCTGCTCTACTTCTTTTTCTATCTCGGATTTTTTTACGATTAAAACTTCAATTTCCGATCTAAGTTTTTCCAGGAAGATGTTTTGACTGTTTTCTTTCTCTTTAAGTTTTAGTATTTGCTCGCGAAGTGATGATTCTTCTTTTTTAAGGATATCAATTTCACTTTCAATGTTGTTTCTTTCCCTTGAGAGTACTTTTACCAATCCGCTGTATTCTGCAAGCTGTGCTGTTTTTTCGTTTAAGATTTTTTCTTTTTCTGATAGAAATTTATCTTTAATCAGTACTTCTTCTTTTATACCGCTCAATTTTTCTTTTGAAGCGTTGATCTCCTCGGCAAATTTTTTGAGAGTTTCCGAAAATTTCTTTTCCACTTCTATTTGACTTTCTTCAATCTCAAATTTTCTGTCTTCAGCTTCCGAAATTTTCTTTTTGAACTCCTCATATTGCTCGGTTAATTTTTCTATCTCTTCCCTGTGCTCAAGTGCATCTTTTTGAATCTCGTTCTTCAATCTCTCGATATCGTTTATTTCGTTATTAATTTGATCTCTTCGCTTTTTTGCTCCGGAAATTTTTTCTTCAATTTCCTCAAGCTTTTCGTTTGCCAAAGTTATTCGCTGCCGAACCTCGTTTAATTTTTTCTGTTCATCAACCAGGTCCTGAGTCATCTTCTCTTTTTTAGTTGAGTACTCACTGAAGAGTTTATCTTTTTCGTTCAACTGTGAAACGAGGGCAGAAACGTTCGATTCAATTTCAATTTTAAGTTCTTCTGCTTTTGAAATTTTTTCGTCAAGTTTGTTTGCAGTACTTTCCTTTTCCGATATTTCTTTTGTTAAGTTATCACGCTGCTCCTTCAACTCTGCGGTTTTCTCACTTAGTGATTCGATTTCGCTCGCAAGCTTTTCATTCTCTTCGGTTAATATATCATTTCTTTCTTTGATGATATTTGATTCGGCTTCAAGTTCCGAAAATTCCAACTTCGCCTTATCAAGCCTGTTCATTATATCATCGTCTTCTTCGCGGAGTCCCGTTAAATGCTGTTCAACTTCGTGAAGTTCTTCGTCAACTTGCTGATGTTTAGACTGCAGATTCGTGATCTGAGTATTTAGTTCATCAATCAGTCTTTGCTTCTCTTCAAGTTGGTCGATTAAAATTTCGTTTTCTTCTTTGTAAGTTTTGTTTCTTTGTTCAACATCCGTGATGTCCCGTTCATAAGTAGAAATTTTGTTTTCAAGATGCTCTCTTATCTCCTCAAGATCCTCAATTTTCTGATTCAAATCCTCAATCTTTTTCGATTTCTCATCGATAGACGATTCCATATTTCTGATTCTTGTTTCAAGCTCACGCTCTTCAACCGAAATTTCGGATAATTCTTTTCGTGCCTCGGAAAGTTTATTCTCAAAATCTTCATGAGCTTTCTGCTTCTCAAGAACAGTATGAAGGCGGTTTTTCAATTCATCGTTTTCGGCGATTAATTTATCGATTTCTTCCTGTGCTTTTGATGAAAATAAACCCATTTTCTACTCCGAGTTATACTTAAAAAGCGTTATTTTTGATACTTCTTTATAAATTATAATAAAATAAGAAAATATGTCAATTATTCATAACATAAGTTATGTCATATTTTAGTTTAGATACCATAAAATCCGAAAGCAGAAAGCTTCTTAAACTTGCCGTTCCGGTTTCAATCGGTCAGTTGGGGCATGTGATGATGGGAGTTGTTGACAGCATTATGGTCGGCAAAGTCGGAGCAGCTCCGTTGGCAGCGGCTTCGCTGGTAACAGGTTTGTTCTTTCTCATTCTTGTGCTCGGTTTTGGGATGACTATGGCTATTCCGCCCCTTGTCGCTTATGATAAAGGTTCGGGAAATATTAAACAATGCGGAATAGTGCTGAGAGAGGGTTTTATCGTTAATACGTTTTACAGTTTGCTTCTAATGATGATTATCGTTCTTGCGGCTGATCTTATTCCGTATATGAATCAAACTCCTGAAGTGACATCATATGCAGTCTCATATATGAAAATACTAGGAGCTTCTGCAGTACCGATGATACTGTTTCAAAATCATAGAAGTTTCGTGGAAGGATTATCGGATGTGACTCCGCCTATGATTATTGCGGTAGCAGCAAATTTTCTAAACGCATTTTTAAATTGGCTTTTAATTTTCGGAAACTTAGGCTTTCAACCGCTAGGTTTAGACGGTGCCGGCTACGCAACTTTTGCAACAAGATTTTTAATGATGCTTTCTATGATAGGTTATGTCCATCTTTCAGGTAAATACAGTTTTTATTTTGCGGGTCAAAGCAACCGCAAAATCGATATAAAGATGATAAAAAAAATTGTACGTTTGGGAATTCCCAGCGGTTTCCAACACTTTTTTGAAGTAAGCGCATTTTCATTTGCCGCAGTGATGATTGGGTGGATGGGAACGGTCGAACTTGCTGCACACCAGATTGCACTTAATCTTGCATCGGTAACCTTTATGATAGTGATGGGAATTTCGAGTGCGGGAACAATTCGTGTTGCGGAGGAAGCGGGAACACACATTATCGAGCGAACCAGAACTGCTGGATTTACTGCTCTTCTGCTTTCTGCATCTATTATGGCTTGCAACGGAATAATGTTTTTCCTTCTGCGAAAAGTGCTGCCGGAATTTTATATTTCAAACGCAGAAGTAATTGAAAAAGCTTCGGTTCTTCTTATAATTGCGGCACTGTTCCAAATATTTGACGGAGTCCAGGCGAGCGGTCTCGGAATCCTAAGAGGTTTAAAGGATGTAAAAATTCCTATGATTACAACATTTATTTCATATTGGGCAATCGGGATACCGTTGGGATATTTTCTCGGCATAGGTATTGGACTTAATGCAGTAGGTGTTTGGATTGGATTGATGACTGCATTGGGACTGGTAGCAGCAACCCTTTCACTAAGATTTAACTTTTTGAGCAAAAATATTTTATATGATTGAAATGAAACTAGAGAAAGACACAAAATTGATCTGTATTGATTATGACGGGACTTATACCGAGTCCCCGGAACTGTTTGATTACTTTATTAAAAAAGCCAAAGAACTTGGATTTAGTGTAATCGGCTGCACAATGAGATATGAGAATGAAATCGATGAAGATTTGCGTCATTTCGAACAAATGGTAGATGAACTATATTTCAGCGAACGACGAGCAAAGAAGAAATACTTAGAAGAACTAAATATTAACCCGCAAATTTGGATTGACGATACACCAGAATGGCTGTTTGTTGATTCGATCTAAGTTGACACAGCAATCGAACATTACCGAGGATCGGTTTTTACCTGATGCCAATTTTCAATAGTACTCGAAAGATTATTGTACTCAATTCTTAATCTCTCCCCGAATTAAAATACTCAAGTGCTTCGGGAATATGCGCTTTTATATCGTTAATTCTCGTCTGGTCTGAAGGGTGAGTACTTAAAAATTCCGGCGGTTCTTGTCCCGCTTTCAGTTCAGCCATCCTACCCCAAAAATTAACCGCTTCGTGGGGGTCGTATCCCGCCATTGACATAAATATTAAACCAAGATGATCCGCTTCGCTTTCGTGCGTTCGGCTGAAAGGAAGCAGCACACCTACCTGTGCACCAAGTCCGAAAGCAGTAAGCCAAAGATCCTGTGTTTGTTTCGGCTTATCTTTTAAAGCAACAGATAAACCTATTCCGCCAAGTTGAGTAATCAATCCTTGACTCATTCTTTCAGCCCCATGTTCGGCAACTGCATGAGCAATTTCATGTCCCATAACGACAGCTAATCCATTCTCATCCTTTGTTATCGGGAGTATTCCTTCGTAAACAACAACTTTGCCGCCGGGCATACACCATGCATTTACCTGATCACTTTCGACCAAATTGAATTCCCATTCATAACCAGCGAGATGCTCAGTCATATTGTTCATTTCAAAATACTTTTCAACTGCTTTTTGAATCCGGGTACCGACTTCTTTTACCATTGCTTTGTTTGCTGCATCTTTGCTGAGTTTATTCTCGTTGAGAAATTGATCGTATTGAGAATAACTCATCGAGAGCATTTCGGAATCGGACATTAAATTCAGTTGACTTCGTCCTGTTATAGGTACTGTGCTGCATGAATAAATAAACAATGCAAAAACTAAAACAACCGGAACCAATAATAATTTTATCTTTCTCATATCTGCTCCGAACTTCTTTGTTAGGTGAGTTACTTCAAAATAAAATATTTTTCTAAATTCTTAAACGGAATAAACTGCATACAAGATTAATTTTCCTCTTCCAATACTCCTTTCAAATAATCTTTATACATTGAATTCGGAATTTTCGCAAGAAGTTTTTCATATCCTTCTCTTGAAATAAAATTCTTTTTATATGCAATCTCTTCGATGCAAGCAACTTTTAGTCCTTGTCTGTCTTCAATAACACCGAAAAAGTTAGATGCTTGAAGAAGTGCTTCGGGGGTGCCGGTATCGAGCCAAGCTACTCCACGTCCTATAATTTCCACATTAAGTTTATTCTCGCTCAAGTATTTTTTGTTAACATCTGTAATTTCAAGTTCGCCTCTTGCGGATGGCTGCAGGTTTTCGCTTATCTCCACGACTCTGTTGTCGTAAACATACAATCCCGGCACGGCAAATTTTGATTTCGGTTTTTCAGGTTTCTCTTCTATCGAAATTGCTTTTCCCTCTTTATCGAATTCTACAATACCGTATCTCTGCGGATCCGTGACGCGGTATGCAAATATTGTTGCTCCTTCTTTATGATTATCAAGCGCGTTGTAAAGAAAGCTGAACTTGCCGTAAAAAATGTTATCGCCTAGTATCAACGTCACATCGTCGTCGCCGATAAACTCTTTTCCTAAAATAAAAGATTCGGCAATTCCGTTTGGAGCTGGTTGAATTTTATACTGAATATTCATGCCAAGATCCGAACCGTCTTCAAAAAGTTTTTGATATAGAGGTATGGTTTCATCGTTGGAAATTATGAGCACATCCTTAATTCCGCCCAACATCAGAAGAGAAAGTGGATAGTAAATCAGCGGCTTATCGTAAATTAAAGCAAGCTGTTTGCTGTAAACTTTCGTAATTGGATAGAGTCTGGTTCCGGCTCCGCCGGCAAGAATAATTCCTTTCATAGTCTTCCTATTTTCTTACTGTTATAAATCCCGAAGCAATAAGCACTTCGTCTTCGTTATAAATTGAAAATTTATATTCACCTTCCTGTGTGAAATAATACTTAAAAAATGTATCGCTCCAAGTAGACTCTATTTTATACTTTTTCGATTCAACATATTCGTCATATTCAAAAGTATGATTTTTTTTACGCCATACATTTACAAGAATTTTGGATGTGTTTAAAGGTTTATCGTTTTTGATGTAAACATAAACCTGTTTACCGTTGGCTCCCAAAGAAACCGACTGAAAAATATTCATCGGTTTTCCAGCAATAACAAGTTCACAGAAATTTACTCTGCTGTTTTCATAGTAAAGCGAACTTCCAAAGCTTTTGGGAACAGATATTCTCGCACTTTCATTTATTGTAATATATCCTTGAGCGATATTGTTCTGCTTTGAATCTTGAAAATATACAAGATACTTTCCGGGTTCTTCGAAAATATATTCAACCGCAATCCACTTTCGCGGGGAATCAATTTTTATAGCTTTGCTGTCATAGGGGTAGTAATTACTATTCTCGAACTTGTCGAAAAAAAGATAGATAATAGGAGAAGGAAGATATTTTTCTCCGTTTTCCAAAAGTATGTTTAATTCGGTGCCTCCCGACTCTAGTTCCCAAACAAGTTTCGCTCCCACCGGATCTCCGCTGTTTGAGAAGTCTTCACAGAAAAAAATCCTCTGCGCTTCCGATTTGGACGAAAAAAGCAATATTATAACAATTATATTTATATATTTCATTGATTTAGACTATGTTCTGGAATGCTGTAATATAACGAATAGTATAAAAATATGTGCTTTTCAAAATGCTTTCTTTTAACCTACTTTTTTGAAGATTTGAAAATAAATTGAGCCTAACTACTTATCAGTTTTTCCAGAATGCGGGGGAAAAGATCAATAGAATTGTGAACAATTCCAATCTTCCCATCAACATAAGAAATGAAAGAACCCACTTTCCGAGATCGGGGATATGTGCAAAATTTTGAGTCGGTCCAACTGATGAGATAGCGGGACCCACATTACCCAGCGAAGTTGCAACCGAGCCGAATGCTGATTCAAAATCTAACCCGAAAAGCGACATCACCAGCGTTCCAACTAAAACAATCCCGATGTAAAATAGAAAGAAAGCAAGAACGTTTGAAATGATATCCTGTGAAACAGCATTGTTATTGAACCTAACTCTAATAACCGCACGCGGATGAACAAGTCTTTTCAATTCGCTGAAGCTGTTGCGGATAAGTAGTTGATGTCTCACTATTTTTATTCCGCCTGCGGTTGAACCGGCACAACCTCCGATAAATAAAAGCATAAAGAATAGAATCTTAAAAAACTGTCCCCAAATTTCATAATCTGCCGTAACATATCCTGTGGTTGTTACAATCGAAACTACCTGAAACAAAGAATTGCGAAAAGATTCTTCAATGCCGTAGATATCCAGAATATAAAGACTTGCAGTTATAATAATCGAAAATGCAAGAAGAATTTTTACATAAAACTTAAACTCATCGTTTTGACCGAATACTTGAAACTTTCCGTGAAGTCCGTAATAGTGAAGTGAAAAATTTACTCCCGCTAAAAACATAAAGAAAATAATAACATAATGTATGAAAGGCGAGTCATACGCCGCTATGCTTGCCTGTTTTGTGGAAAAACCTCCGGTTGCCATTGTGGTCAAAGAATGATTTACAGCATCAAACAATGACATTCCCCCAAGCATAAGTAAAAGCGCTTCAATACCGGTAAGAATTACATAAATCCCCCACAATCTTTTTGCTGTTTCACGAACCCGGGGGTGAATTTTATCTTTGGTGGGTCCTGGCACTTCGGCAACAAAAAGCTGCATTCCTCCGATTCCGAGTATCGGCATAATCGCAAGTGATAGAACAATTATTCCCATTCCGCCAAGCCATTGAGTTGCGCTTCGCCAAAGAAGCAGCCCATGAGGAATTTCTTCAATGTTGTTAAGTATCGATGCACCAGTTGTTGTAAATCCGGAAATTGTTTCAAAGAATGCATCAGTGTAGTTTGGGATTGCTCCATGAATTACAAATGGGAGCGCGCCGAAAAGGGAAAGTATCATCCAGCCTAGCCCGACAACTATATAACCTTCTCTTCTTCTTATTTCTGGGTCCTTCTCCTTAGTAAAAAAGAAAAGAAAAGAACCGACAATTGATGTTGCCATTCCTACGCTTACCAAAACAATTATATCATTATCGCCGTAATAAATCGAAAACGGAATGCACATCGTCATAAAAATACCTTCTAAGATAAGAAGGAACCCGATGATATTTGCAATAACTTTAGTGTTTATCATTTATTGGAAAAGTTTTTCTGCCTTATTAACAGCACCGGGAAGAGCAAACAATACGACTTTATCATCAACCTGAAGCTGTGTGTCACCAACAATAATTTTCGCCTCATGATCTCTGATATAACCACCGAGTATCGCGTTCTCTGGAAACTTAAGTTTTTTAACAGGCTTTTTTGTGATCTGCGAACCAGCTTTTACGTTAAACTCATAAACATCTGCATCAATTCCTTGAAGCGTTGCCACAGAAATAACATCGGACTTTTTAATAAACCTTGAAATATTATTTGCAGCAATCAACTTTTTGTTTATCAAGGAATCCAATCCGATTGTTTGAGTCAGCGGGATATAGTCTACATTATCAACTTGTGCTATTGTTTTTTCAACCCCGAGATGTTTTGCCATAAGACAGGTAATTATATTTGTTTCGGCATCGTTTGTAACCGCGATAAATGCATCCATATCGATTATGCCTTCTTGAGCGAGCAGATCAAGGTCACGTCCATCGCCTTGAATTACCAAGGTTTTCTGGAGATAGTCAGCAAGGTCGGAAGTTTTTTCCTCATTCGATTCAATTAGCTTTATATTTGCCTCGTTTTCAAGAAGTTTCGCAGTTTTTCTTCCGATTTTTCCGCCTCCGAGAATCATTATGTTTTCGATCTTTGTCTCAACTTTTCCTGAAAGTTTAAGAATTTCAGGAACTCCGGTAGAGTTGGTTATGAAAAATATTTGATCGTTCGGCAGCAGAATATCCGAACCGGAAGGAATAATTGTTCTTATTCCACGGTGAATTGCAACTATTCTAAAATCGAGCGAGCTGTATTCCTGTGCAATTGATTGGAGAGTTTTTCTGCTGACAGGAAATTGTTTGTCGAGTTTTATTCCTAGAAGGACAAGTTTCCCATCTTCAAACTCAATAACATCGGTTGCGGCTGCACGTTCGATGAGTTTATACACTTCTAAAGCTGCGAGCTCTTCCGGGTAAATTAAGTGATCGATTCCAAGGCTCGTAAACATCTCCTTGTGATCGGAAGAAACATACTCCGCATTGCTTACTCTTGCAATAGTTTTATTTGCCCCGAGTTTTTTTGCAAGAATGCTGGTATTGATATTTACAGATTCGGAAGAAGTTACAGCAACTACCAGATCCGCCTCGGCACATTTTGCTTCTTTCAAAACTTTTATAGAGGTAGAAGAACCGTATATTGTCAAAACGTCAGTGGAAGAATCAGTTCTGTCAAGACTGGATGAATCCACATCGATAACAACAATGTCATGTTCTTCGGATGAGAGTTGTTTGGCTAAATGATAACCAACTTCTCCCGCACCTGCAATTATTATTCTCATATACAGTAAATTTTTAAATACTCAGCTAAAGTTAAGCTTGTTTACTAAAATTATCCAATGGATTTCGTAATTTGTGAATACTGACTATTTTGCTCAAAAAAAATTAAACGAATAAATGGCAAAGCTACATATTGGAACATGCAGTTGGAAATACGATTCTTGGAGGGGAATAATTTATCCGGAAAATGGAGAGATTAATTATTTGAAAGAATACTCGCATAAATACAAAAGCGTTGAAGTCGACCAGTGGTTTTGGTCGCTTCATTCTAAGAACAAAATTTCACTCCCCGATCCCAAAACAGCCGCTGCTTATAATTTGTCTGTTCCTGATGATTTTCGATTTACTATAAAAATGCCGAACAGCATAACGCTTACTCATTTGTATAAAAAATCAAAGAACGAACCTCTGGTTGAAAACGAATATTTTCTTTCATCGAAACTGCTCGAGCAATTCAATCAAAATATTAGTGCAATGGATAAAAAGATCGGCATGGTCATGTTTCAGTTCGAGTATCTGAATAAAAATAAAATGAATTCACAAATAGATTTTCAACTTCAATTTGCGGATTTTATTAATAATGGAAATCATAAATATCCTACTGCCATAGAGATAAGAAATCCGAACTATCTCAATGACGATTATTTTGATTTCTTGAACGAAAACAATATTTACCACGTTTTCCTTCAAGGATATTATATGCCAAACATTCTTGAAATTTACGAGCGCCACAAGAAGAAAATTAAAGGAAAAACAATTATTCGTCTTCACGGACCTGATAGAAAAGGAATTGAAGAATTGACCGATGGAAATTGGAACGAGATTGTTGAACCAAAGGACGAAGAGTTGAGCAGAATAGCGGGAATGATTTACGATTTACTCAACCGCGAGGTTGAAATATACTTAAATGTAAACAACCATTATGAAGGATGTGCTCCCAAAACGATTGACAGAATTAAAAATTTATTAAAAGAAATTAATTAGAAACAAAATATAGGAGTGATTGATGGAAAGAAGAAAATTTCTTGTAAAAGCCGCAACAGTAGCTGCAGGATCAACTGTATTGCTTTCATCATGCGGAAAAGACGAACAGAACAAAAGTGCCGCGGTAATAAACAGAAAAACTTACGAATGGAAAATGGTAACAACCTGGTCTCCGCATTTCCCAGTACTTGGTGAAGGAGCCGACGAACTTGCTAAGACAATCGAAACTATGTCAGAAGGAAGAATTAAGATACAAGTTTACGGCGGAGGCGAACTTGTTCCTGCTTTGGAAACTTTTGATGCAGTTAGTCAGGGTCTTGCGGAAATGGGACATTCAGCCAGTTATTATTGGGCTGGAAAAGCTCCGGCTGCACAGTTTTTTACTTCTGTTCCTTTCGGTATGAGTTCAGAAGATACTTACAGTTGGTTTTTTGAAGGCGGCGGGTTGCAGTTATGGAACGAAGTTTATGCTCCTTTTAATGTTGTTGTTTTTCCCGCAGGCAACACGGGCTCACAAATGGGAGGATGGTTTAATAAAGAAATTAAGAGTGTTGCCGATTTGAAAGGATTGAAAATCCGCCTTCCGGGAATAGGCGGTAAGATTATTTCAAAAGCAGGAGCAACATCTATTCTTTCTCCAGGCGGTGAAATTTATACTAATCTCGAACGAGGTGTCATTGATGCAACTGATTGGATTGGGCCTTATCACGATTATCTTATGGGCTTTCATAGAATTGCAAAATATTATTATCACCCAAGCTGGTCGGAAAGAACGGGTGTGGTTGAATTAATATTGAATAAATCTGTTTATGAGGATTTACCGAATGATCTTAAAGAAATAATTAAATCAGCAGCCCTTGCGACAAATCAAAAAATGCTTTCAAAAATTGATACATTAAACTTTGAATATTATGAAAAATTAAAAAGTGAGGGGAAAGTTCAGTTCAAAAAATTCCCTCCTGACGTTCTTGAAGCATTCAAAAAATATTCGGATGAAGTAATTGCTGAAATTACATCTTCCGATCCGATGAGCAAAAAAGTTTATGATTCATACTCGGCTTTTATGACAAAAATGGAAACTTGGAATGATATTACTTCACTTTGATTTAATCGGGGGACGGTTCAACCCAGTTACCGTCCTCTTTAATTATTTCTATAAGTTCGTCAACTGCTGATTGTGAATCAACACTTTTTCTTACAACATTCTGTCCTTTATAAAGCGTAATTTTCCCGGGACCGGAACCGACATAACCGTAATCGGCATCCGCCATTTCACCGGGTCCGTTAACAATGCAGCCCATTATTCCGATTTTAACTCCCTTAAGATGTTCGGTGCGCGAGCGTATCTTGTTTGTCACTTCAACCAGATCAAAAAGTGTTCTTCCACAGGAGGGACATGCAATATATTCTGTCTTGGAAATTCTTACACGCGAAGCCTGTAAAATTCCAAACGAGGCAGCATTGACAAAGTTTTCTTTTATCGCCGGATCACAATCTTTAACCCTAAGAAAAATTCCGTCTCCGAAACCGTCAATAAATAAAGCTCCGCAATCGGTTGCCGAATAAAGCCTGAATTGATCTTTCGACAAATCATTATAAACTCTTTCAATAACAACAGGGACGCTGATTCGTTTACTGCGCAGTTCAAGAAAAGCTCTTCTTTGTTCAGGCATTCCGTGTCTGTTATTTGTAGTCAAGAGAAGAACTATTTTTTTCCCTTTAATACTGATGTCAAACTCCGGATGCAAAATGTCATCACTATTTACTCTAATGAAATTAATGATGTCCGATAACTTTGCATCCTGTAGTTTTGAATATTCAATCAACGGATAACAGTTCTTCTTCGATTTTAAAGTAAGCCAGTATTCATGATCAAAAATATAGTGAAGGTTTTCGGGTGGTTCTATGTCCAATAATTTTGAACCGAGATATAAATAATCGCAAGCAATATCTTTCATCGACCATTTATCGAGATCTGGAAGATATCTATAACCAACTTCTTCAAAATCCGGATAACCAATTTTTTCCTTGCCGCTGAAATCTATTACAACCCTCGGCACATTTGATCCGCCTGTGTTGAATATTTCGTCGGTTATGATTCTGTTATATGAAAATGGATCGTGACGATATTCCCCGATCGAAGGAATCGGCTCGTGATCTTTTCTTGATTTATATCTTTCGGCAAGTTGAATTGCAACAGGGGCTTCGGCTTCGGGTTCTTCTGTCAGCGAAACTCTTATTGTATCGCCGATTCCATCCTCGAGAAGTGCACCTATTCCCACTGCAGATTTTATTCTTCCGTCCTCTCCGTCTCCGGCTTCTGTAACCCCAAGATGGATTGGATAGTTCATATTATTTTCAATCATCGTTGCAGTAAGTAATCTATAAGCTTGCACCATCACCTGCGTGTTGCTTGCTTTCATCGAAAGTACAATGTCATAATAATTTAGATCCTCGCATATACGAACAAACTCAAGCGCTGATTCAACCATTCCTAGCGGAGTATCACCGTAACGGCTCATTATTCTATCAGAAAGCGATCCGTGATTGGTGCCGATTCTCATAGCCGTTCCGTATTCTTTACAAATTTTAACCAGCGGTGAAAATCTTTCACGTATTCTTTCTATTTCCGCTTCGTATTGACTGTCAGTATACTCAATCTGCTGAAACTTTTTCTTATCGGCATAATTGCCGGGATTAACTCTAACTTTCTCAACAATTCTTGCGGCTTCTTCGGCGGCATTAGGCGTAAAATGAATATCCGCAATTAGCGGAACATTATATCCGCGTTTTTTCAACCCATCTTTAATGTTTGTGAGATTTCTTGCTTCATTTAAGCTGGGCGCTGTTATCCTAACATATTCACAGCCGGCATCAATCATTCTGATAGTTTGTTCAACCGTAGCATTCGTGTCCATAGTATCGGTCGTAGTCATGCTTTGAATTCTTATCGGATTATTTCCACCGAGAGGAATGTCTCCAATACTTACAACTCTAGTTGGAAAGCGTTTATATTCGGTTATGCTGGCGCAGTATTTTTTCATTTTAGATTTTTCTTTCTGCGAATCATAAAAGGTTAATTACAGTTTGTGTAAATCGGTCTGCTGCCTGTGGATTTTGTCCTGTGATAATTTTTTCACTTACAACAACATCTTGATCCGCATAAACAGCACCGAATTTTTCAAGTTCTTTTTTATCCTCAAAATAACATGTGGCTTTTTTCTCCATCAACAAACCCATTCGGGCAAAAATCACCGGGGCACTGCACACAGCGGCAAGAATTTTATCTTGTTGTAAAAACTTATTGATCACTTCCTTAAGATTTGAATTGTTCCAATAGGTTCTCATTCCTTTTCCGCCTACCAGTACAAATGCATTAAAATTAGTTGGATGAACATTGTACAATTTGACATCGTTCTTTACTTTTAGTCCGTTTGATCCTGTACAAATTCCGTTACAATCGGAAACTACAAATACATTTAATCCTTTTCTCAAAAAAGCTTTTGAAACGATTAAATATTCCTCGTCCGAAAAGTCCTTTGCAGCTAAAAAAAGCAGAATATTCTTTTTTGTGTTCATCTATTTCATCTAAATAACAGGTAAAGATAATTAAAAATCCAAAATGTTATTAAATTAGAGTTGTGTTAATCTGTATGTTGTTGCCATTTTTTATTAAAAAGAACCTCAGATGAGAATTCCCGAAGATAAAATAGAAGAAATCAGAAATACCTCAAATATAGTCGATATCATTTCGGGTTATGTCCAGTTAAAGAAACGAGGGAAAAACTTTGTCGGGCTCTGTCCTTTCCACCAGGAAAAAACCCCATCCTTCACTGTAAGCGAAGAAAAGCAATTATTTAAATGTTTCGGCTGCAATGTGGGAGGAAATGTTTTCTCGTTTTTGATGGAATATAAAAACATCTCATTCGTTGAAGCCGTGGAAGAAGTTGCTGAAAGTTTGGGAATCAAAATTAATTACCAGCAACAGTCTTTCTCTGATCCTTCGGGACTTGAAGAACTTTACGAAATAAACACAATTGCTGCAAAATATTTTTCCAGCAATTTATTTAACAGCGACGAAGGTGAAACAGCAAGGAATTATCTGAAGAAGCGAAAGATAAAACCACAAGTGCAGCGCAGTTTTGGGCTTGGTTATGCTTTCTCGGAGTGGGAACACTTTCTTCAATTTGCTAAAGATAATAACATAAATATTGCAAAAGCCAAGCAGCTTGGATTGATTGACACCAAAGACAACGGAGGTTTTTACGATAAATTCCGCGGAAGGATAATCTTTCCTATTTTTTCACCAAACGGAAGAGTTATTGCCTTCGGCGGACGAATTTTGGATCCTTCGGCAAAAACAGCAAAATATCTCAACTCCCCGGAATCACCTATCTATTTGAAAAGAAGATCACTTTACGGACTCTATCATTCGAAAGATGAGATAAGAAAACTTGATAAAGCAGTTCTAGTTGAAGGCTACATGGATTTGATAGCTCTTTTTCAACAGGGAATAAAGAACGTTGTTGCTTCATCGGGAACATCGTTAACGACCGAACAAGTTCAGCTTCTTTCCCGTTACACGAAAAATATTATTGTTCTTTTCGATGCTGATTCGGCTGGTCAAGCTGCTGCTTCGCGAAGTATCGAAATTTTGTTGAAACAGAATTTTGAAGTAAAAGTCGTAACGCTTCCGGAAGAACACGATCCCGATTCATACATAAACGAATTCGGGAAAACCGAGTTTGAAAATCTGTTGAACAACGCGAAAAACTTTCTTGAATATCAGACCGAGAAATTTAAAAAGCAGGGAGATCTTGACGATCCTCAGAGAGAAACCGAAGCAATAAGAGAATTGGTTAGAATAATTTCTTTTATAGAAGATCCATTGAAAAGAAACATTTACATTAAATCCATCTCGCGTAAGTTCGGGTTAAGAGAAAAATTGATAGAATCGGAACTTGAGAGGTTTTTCTCCCAAAACAGATCGCGGCAGACCGGCTCTAACCAACAAAGATTTAAACAATCCGTCAACGGCATAAAAACAGATTCCAAAATACGTGAAGTGGAAAATAAGTTCGAAAAGGAGATAATCATTTTGCTTCTCGAAGGAATCGAAGAAG
The DNA here is from genome assembly GCA_024103215.1 of Melioribacteraceae bacterium. GTDB lineage: Bacteria > Bacteroidota > Ignavibacteria > Ignavibacteriales > Melioribacteraceae > JAGFIY01. The sequence goes on from JAGFIY010000112.1 coordinate 17,990, forward strand.
TTATGGATATTATTTTCGATCACATACTTCCGGAAGAGTTTATTAATCCAGTGTATAAACATGTTGCCAAAATAATTTTTGAAAATTATAAAAAGGATGTTTTTTCGCCTTCTATTATTGTAGAGCAAATTGAGGATGAAACGATAAAAGATTTCGTCCTTTCGTTATCATTAAATAACGATACAATAAGTACTCGTTACGGGGATGATTTTACAAGCAAAGAAGTAACACAAAAAAACCTGATAAAATATGCTGATGATATTGCAATGCGCTATAAAGTTCTGAAAATTGATGAACAGCTCGAAATGAACAGAAAAAAAATTGCTTCGGGTATATCAGAAGAAGAAATATTGGAATTACTTAAACTTAATTCGGAATTAGAAAAAGAAAAGAAAACAATGCTCGAAGAGCATAACGGGAAATAACTTTAATTATGAGCTTCAATCCTTCTATATACGAGATAAACACACGCGTTTGGATTAAACAATTCGACAATGGTAAAAAGAAACCAGAATTACTCGATGTTCCAATCGCCTACTGGAAAGAACTGAAAGCAAAAGGCATTGACATGATATGGTTGATGGGAATTTGGGAAACGTGTAGAAGCACAGTGGAAAAATATTGCTTTGAAGAAAATCTGGTTAAAGAATATAAGCGTACTTTGAAAAATTGGAAAAAAGAAGATGTAATCGGCTCCCCCTACGCTATAAATAATTACAACATAAATCCTGCGTTCGGATCAATTGATGATTTCAAAAAATTTAAGAAAGTAATAAATGATTTGGAATTTAAACTGATACTTGATTTCATCCCAAATCATTTCAGTGCTGATACCGAGCTTCTAAAAACCAATCCGGAAATTTTCCTTTCAGCCGATTATCAATACTATCTCGATGATCCGCACACTTTTTACAATCCGTTTCAAGATGAGAAAATGATATTTGCTCATGGAAGAGATCCTTTCTTTCCGGCTTGGCAGGACACTGTTCAGGTAAACTACTTCAGCGAAAACGCCCGAAAATTTATGACCGAAACTCTGTTTGACTTAACCGAACTTTGCGACGGGGTTCGCTGCGATATGGCAATGCTTGCTCTTAACAATGTATTTAAAAATACTTGGGGCGGTGTTCTTAAGAAAATGGGCTTCAATAAACCAGAGGAAGAGTTTTGGAGTTCGGCAATTTCAAAAGTAAAGAGCAAAAGTTCCGATTTTTTGTTTTTGGCTGAAGTTTACTGGGAGCTCGAATGGGAACTTCAGCAACTTGGATTCGATTATACTTACGACAAAAAACTTACTGATCGTATCCGGGTTGGTGATGTTGATGAGATTAAAGAACATCTTGCTGCAAACAGTTTATACCAATCAAAATCTATTCGCTTCATTGAAAATCACGATGAACAGAGATCGCTTACTTTGTTTGGTAAAGAAAAGGCAAAAGCCGCGGCTTTTTTAATGAGTACGCTCACTGGGATGAAACTTTATTTCGACGGGCAGTTCGAAGGTAAAACCGTTAAACTTCCGGTTCAACTTGGAAGAGAGCCACAGCAGCATATAAACAAATGTATTGTGGATTTCTATGATAAGCTTTTAGTTATCTGCAGTGCCGAAATTTTCAAGAAAGGGGAATGGAAACTGCTTTACCCGGAATCTTCATGGAACGGAAATTTATCATACAAAAATTTGCTGGCGTGGGAATGGTCTTACGAAAACGAGAGACGTCTCGTAATCATAAATTTTTCTGACCATACATCATCATGCAGATTGAAACTTTCACTTGATGATTTTCCGGATCAAATTCAGATGATAGATTTAGTGGAAGACGAACTTTATATCAGAAGCAAAGAGGATATTGAAACAATTGGGCTCTATGTTGAACTAGATCTTTTCAAATCACATATTTTCTCCTACTCGCTTTAATCGTAGTTCTAATTACCGAACACATCGGATTTTCTCAGCCAGCCGGTTAAACTAAATCTTTGTTTTGTTGATGGAAGAACTTCGTGATAGATTTTATCACTTCTAAAACAAACAAAAGTTCCCGCATTTGGAATAACATCTTCAAATTTTCGATCATCTTTATAATCGTAAATTCTCAAAATTCCTCCGTATTCCTTTTTCCAATCAAAATTCAGATACGTTATGCATGTTATCATTCTTAACTGCTGTGAAAGGAATTGGTCCAAGTGACGTTTATAAAATCCTTTTGGTGGATAGACTGCAAAGTGAGCTTCAAAATTTTCCAGTGCTAAAAAGAATTCACGATTAAGAAACAGTCTTAACTCATCAATTTTGCCGAAATAAATATTCTGAAGCACTGAAAGATTTTTCGGATTGAGCCAATAAATAAAATCTCCTCTAATTTCTGGTTGAATCGCTTGATCATTGGCTCTGCCGATTGCTGCTTTCTTAAATTCATCATTTAACCAAATTGAGTTTAGCTCATTTAGAAGATCTGATAAAAAAATTAGATCAAACAGCTCATTTGAAACCGACCATCCTTTTGACGATATGTCGTCAGCAATTTTATGAAAAACATTCATGTTTCTTAATTCGTCTTCCATTTCCATTCCGATTTTTAAGCACACAATTCTAGACTAAATTATTTACTACTTCAATTGCCTAAAAAAAATATTTTGTTTTACTTATAATATTCTGCAGATTAAATTAATTGTTTGTTTTGGAGTGTATATGCTTATTCTTTGGTCAGGTTTTATTGTTTTAATTCTGATTCTGCTTTTGTTGGATCTGGGTGTATTCCATAAAAAAGATAGTATAATCTCGGTAAAGTCTGCGATGTTGTGGACAATATTTTGGATTGTGCTGGCTCTCCTATTCAGTGTGTTTATTTATTTTGCCTATGAAAATAATTGGTACGATATTAAAAATGTTGCCGGAACAATTTATTCCGGAAAAGATGCGGTTATAAAATATATTACTGGTTATGTAATTGAAAAATCATTAAGTCTTGACAATATTTTCGTGATCGCAATAATCTTTGCTTATTTCAAAATACCCGCCGAATATCAGCATAGAGTTTTGTTTTGGGGAATCTTGGGCGCCCTTGTTTTAAGAGGCGTTATGATACTACTTGGAACAGTGCTCATTCAATCTTTTGAATGGATGATTTACGTTTTCGGCGCACTTCTTATTTACACAGCAGCAAAGATGATGTTTAATCATGAAGAAGGTTTCAACCCATCGGAAAGCAGAATTTTTAGATATATAAAAACCAAATATCCGATTGCTGAAGATTATCACGGACACAATTTCTTTGTAATAATTAACGGGAAAAAACACGCAACGATTATGCTGCTTGCTCTTGCATTAATCGAAAGTGCAGATCTGCTTTTCGCAGTTGATTCGATACCTGCAATATTTGCAATTACCATTGATCCGTTTATTGTTTTCACTTCGAACATATTTGCAATTTTGGGTTTAAGGTCGCTCTATTTTGCTCTTGCGGCGATGATTAGAAAATTTTATTATCTTAAAACGAGTTTGGTTATTATTCTCTTTTATGTTGGAATAAAAATGCTTATCTCAAAAATTATTCATATATCTCCGATAATATCATTGGCAATTATACTTGTTGTTATTTCCGGTGGAATAATTTTTAGTATAAACCGGACAAGAAAATTGCAAGAAAATAATTTAGATCAATAAAAATTTATAGACTTGATAAGAACACTTTTTTTTATAAATTTCAGAAAATTTTTTTTACACAAATAAATAAGAGCTGTTAAATAATGAAAACAAAATGTCCTGTTTGCGGCAACGATATTCAACTTCCGAAAGGAACAGTTATTAACGATACTATAGACTGTGAAGAATGCGGAACCGAACTAGAAGTAATCAGCGTTAATCCGCCTATTGTAAGTCAAGGTTTTGCCGATGACGAAGATGAAGATTGGGATGATTAATCTCAATCTTCTTAGTTTTATAAATCTTCTTCAAATTAAAGCCTTTCAATAAATTCAATAAAAAATAATAGCCGATTGTGTTGGTTCTTTCTACATTGTAAATTGAAATTTTAATCATTACTCGTGTCTATATGAACTATTATCTAGGAATTGACGGAGGCGGCTCAAAAAGCAAAGCCGTCTTGTGTGATAAGAATCTCGAAATGCTTTCCTCTTTTCAAGCTGGTCCTTCAAATTTTCTAAAAGTGGGATTAAGGGATGCCGCAAAAGAAATAATGAGTTTGATCTCGGCGGCAACAAACGACTTGAAAGGCTCACAGCAAAATTTAGCTGTTGTAATAGGGACAGCAGGTGCCGGAAGAAAAGAGAATGTTGAAGATTTTACCGAGGCGTTGAATAAAGAAGCAAAGAAAAAACGAATTAATCTCAAAAACATATTTATTACCGGCGACATTAACATAACCCTCCACGGTGCCTTCGAAGAAAACGAAGGACTAATACTCATTGTAGGAACCGGTTCAATAATTTACGGAAGAACCAAGAGTGGGAATGAAATTCGAAAGGGCGGATTCGGCAGACTTATAGGTGACGAAGGAAGCGGATACTCTATTGGGAAGCGAACGATTAACTTTCTTTCAAGATCTTTCGACGGAAGAATTATTCCAACACCGTTTTTCGATTTCTTAACCAACCGGTTAAAAATAACTGATTCGCCAACACTTATTAATTCTATTTATAAAAATAATTATGAAATTTCCCAAGCTGCCGCTCTCACAATCGAAGCAGCAGAACTTGGAATGAGAGAAGCCGAACAAATCCTAAGCGAGGAAAGCGACGAACTAATCGTACTCATCGGTTCTTCGCTTAACGAGTTCAGTTCAAAGTCAATCAAATTATGTCTTTCAGGTGGATTGATAGAAAACGAAAATATTTATCGCCGTATGTTGATCGAAAAAATTAATAAGTACTTCCCGCAGGTAAAACTAACCGAGCCAAAACATTCGCCCGAATTTGGCGCTGTGCTTATGGCAAAAGAATTATTCGGAGATAAGTAAACATTGAGCACGCCTAAACGAAATGCATGGACATGGATACCCTCACTTTATTTTGCCGAGGGTCTTCCATACGTTCTTGTTATGACCGTTTCGGTTATAATGTATAAGAACCTCGAACTTTCGAACACTGAAATTGCGCTCTATACAAGCTGGCTATATCTTCCTTGGGTAATAAAACCGTTGTGGAGTCCAATTGTTGATCTTCTGAAAACCAAACGCTGGTGGATAGTTTCGATGGAACTGGTTTTGGGCGCGGCGCTTGCCGGAGTTGCGTTATCTCTGCAGACGGAATTTTTCTTTCAATATTCACTTGCATTCTTCTGGCTTATCGCATTCAGTTCGGCAACTCACGATATATCGATCGACGGATTTTATATGATTGCACTCTCGGAAAAGGAACAATCGTTTTTTGTCGGAATTAGAAGCACGTTTTATAGAATTGCTATGATTACCGGTCAAGGGTTGATAGTTATTCTCGCCGGATTATTCGAAGAACATCTTTCAGATATTAAATTTGCTTGGACAATAACATTCTTTATCATAGCTGCGGCGTTCCTGCTTCTATTTATTTATCACACACTTATTATACCTAAACCGCAAAATGACAGAGCAGTCAAATATTCCGAAAATTTCTTAAAAAGTTTTACCGAAACTTTCATATCATTTTTTAGAAAAGAGAATATTGTTGTCATTCTTCTCTTTATTCTTTTTTATAGATTCGGAGAAGGACAGCTTGTAAAACTTGCCGCACCGTTTCTCCTCGATAATTTTGAAGCAGGCGGACTTGAACTTAACACGGCTTCGGTTGGGTTTATATATGGAACTGCGGGAGTGATTGCATTGGTGCTAGGCGGTATTCTGGGTGGAATTGTTGCTTCGAAGCATGGTCTTAAATACTGGTTCTGGTGGATGCTCATTGCAATCAATCTACCAAACGTTGTCTACATTTTTTTGGCGTTTCTTCAACCTCAAAACTTTATTCTTATTGTGAGTTTCGTTTTTATAGAACAATTCGGATATGGTTTCGGGTTTACAGCATTTATGCTTTATCTGATCTATGTTTCTGAAGGTGATCACAAAACATCTCACTTTGCAATTGCTACGGGATTGATGGCACTCGGAATGATGATCCCGGGAATGATAAGCGGTTGGATTCAAGAAATGATAGGATATAAATTATTTTTCGTCTGGATTCTTATCTCTACGATTCCGGCATTTATAATTTCATATTTTATTAAGTTGGATCCTGAATTCGGAAAGAAATCTTAAATGCATTTATTATTAAAATTATCCTTTTACTTATTTGTTGTTCTGGCTATATTTTTCATTCCGGTAAATCTCACAAAATATCAATCGAGGAATGAAATAATTTATACATCGGTTTTTGATCTGACTGAACAGGACACTGCTTGGGTTGAATCTCAATTACAGAAACTTTCACTGCGAGAAAAAATTGCCCAAATGGTTTTCCCTTACGCGATGGGAAGGGATACTAATATCTATAAATCAAATTATGCAAGACTAACTAAATTAGTTAAAGAAGAAAAAGTTGGGGGGATTTTATTCCTTCAGGGTGATATTAAAAACCAAGTTGCCATTTCTAACAAACTGCAGGAACTTTCAGACATCCCTTTGCTAATTACTGCCGACTATGAACACGGTGTCGGAATGAGACTTGAAGACGGTGTTAACTTTCCTTTTAATATGGCTGTCTGTGCCGCGGGCGACCCAAACTTAACTTACAAAATGGGGAAGATTGTTGGAAGCGAAGGACGAGCTCTCGGAGTTCATCAAAATTTTGCACCGCTTGTTGATGTAAACCATGATCCTAATAATCCAATTATCAACATACGTTCGTATGCATCAGATCCGTATTTGATTTCAGTGCATGCAACTTCGTTTATTAGGGGAATGAAAGAAGGAAAAATGCTGACAACAGCCAAACATTTTCCGGGTCACGGCGCAACGGATATTGATTCACACAATGATCTACCTGTTATTGTAAGAACAAAATCCGAACTTGAACAGAGCGATCTGATCCCTTTTAGAGAAGCTATTAAAGCAGGAGTGAATGCAGTTATGACGGGACATCTGGAAGTACCGGCTTATGAAAAAACCCCGGGTCTGCCTGCAACCCTTTCACAAATTATAATTACTGATCTTCTGCAAAGTCAACTTGAATTCGATGGTTTAATTGTAACCGATGCGATGAACATGAACTCGATTTTAAAATTCTATTCCCAAGCCGAAGCTGCAAAAATTGCTGTTATTGCCGGCAACGATATAATTCTTTTCCCTTATAAAGAAAAGGAATGTATAGATGGAATTGAGGAAGCGGTGAATCACGGAGAAATAACGGAAGAAAGAATAAACAAATCAGTTAGAAAAATTTTAGCTGCAAAAAAATGGCTTGAACTTAACGAGCGTAAACTTGTAGATCCGTATGAAGTTGAAAACCAATTGAACAAGAAATTTCATTACAGGCTTGCCGACGAAATTGCCGAAAAGTCTATAACTCTCGTAAAAGACGATGCGGGAATTATTCCAATAAATCCGAATGATTATTATTCAACAGCTTCAATAATATTAAGCGATTCGAAAAATCCACCCGACTATTTGATAAAAGATCTCATAGAACAAAACTTTAATTACACTCGTAGTTATATTCTTTCGACCGTCAGCAAAAAAAATGAATACGACGAAGCATTCGAATTTGCATCGAAGTCAAACATTATAATTCTTTCGGCGTTTGTAAACGTAAGGGATTATCAAGGGACAATAGACATAAACAAAAATCATTTGAAATTTATAAAGCTGCTTACCGATCTTAAAAAAACCGTATTGTTCCTGAATTTCGGCAATCCTTTCATACTTAGTAAATTCCCTGAAGTAGAAACATATCTTGTTTCCTACGGCGGCGTGGATGCCAGTCAGTCGGCAATGATGAATGCAATATTGGGGAATAGAGATATAACCGGGAAACTTCCAATATCGATTCCTGAAACTGATTTTGAAATCGGTCATGGTATTACAAAGAATACTAACAAACTTTTCGTTCCTAAAATCATTCCCGATTCTTTATATGATTTTAGTATGATTAATATTTTGATGAACCAGGGTGTTTCGGATTCAATTTTTCCGGGAGGTGTATTGCTTATTGGGCACAGAGGAAAAGTCATTTATGAAAAAGCATTTGGACGTTATACTTATGATAATATTTCACCGGAAATGACAACAAATGCGATGTTCGATCTTGCTTCGGTTTCAAAAGTTATCGCCACAACATCCGCAACAATGATGCTGGTGAGCGAAGATAAAATTAATCTAGAGGAAAAAGTTTCATACTATCTCCCGGAATTTGCAAACAACGGAAAGGAGAATATCACCATAAGGAATTTGCTGATGCATAATTCTGGTCTTACCTCTTGGAAACCGTTTTTTAAAAAATTCGATGCCGCTGAAGAAGTTATAAATGATATAATGAATTCCGAACTGGAGTATGAAACAGGTTCAAAAACTCTATACAGCGATTTGGGAATGATTACTCTTCAAATAGCTATTGAAAGAGTGAGCGGCAAAACGCTGGATAAATTTTTGCAAGAAAGATTGTTCGAACCGCTTGAGATGAAAAGAACAATGTACAACCCGCCACCGGAATTCTGGTACTACTGTCCACCAACAGAGGTTGACAACTACTGGCGGATGATGACACTTAAAGGTAAAGTTCACGATGAAACTGCATATTTGCTTAACGGTGTTGCGGGACATGCGGGTTTGTTCTCAACAGCACGTGATCTCTCAAAATTTCTTTTTACACTTTTAAACAAAGGAAGATACGATACACTTCAATTGTTTGATCCAAAGATAATAGATAAGTGGACTACAAAACAATCGCGGAACAGTTCAAGAGGTTTGGGTTGGGACACGAAATCCGAATCGGGATCGTCTGCGGGAACAAGATTTTCTGATAGTTCTTTCGGACACACGGGTTTTACGGGAACGTCGGTTTGGGCGGATAAAAAAAGAGATTTGTTCGTTATTCTGTTAACCAACCGAGTTCATCCTTCACGAGATAACACAAAGATTATAAAATTCCGTCCGCAGCTTCACGATGAGGTAATTAATGCAGTAGATTATTTTACGGAATAATTTATTTACTCCTTCCATTCAATTTTATTCTATTTATTAAATTCTGTCGTTTCAAGTCGATTGTTTATTTCGTACGTCTAAAAATCATAAGTTTGTGATAAGTTATGGCTGTTTTGAGTATTTTAAATCACAAATAAATCATATTCTACCGGAGTTTTATTTTTTGGAAAAAGTAATAGAAGTAAACGGGCTTACTAAAAAGTTCAAGAATCTCGTTGCGGTAAACAATCTTAATCTAAACGTTTATAAAGGGGATGTATTCGGTTTTTTGGGACCAAACGGTGCAGGAAAAAGTACAACAATAAGAATGTTGCTATCGCTGATCTCACCTACTTCAGGTTCAATTAGAATTTTCGGTAAGTCACTTAACAAACACCGTATCGAAATACTTAGAAACATCGGAGCAATTGTTGAGAAACCAGACTTTTATCTTTATATGACTGCATATAAAAATCTTGAGCTTCTTGGAAAAATTTCCGGTACCGATACATCCAAAGCAAACATAATGAAGGTGCTTGAACTCGTTGGCTTAAAGGACAGGTATAATAGCAAAGTAAAAACTTACTCCCACGGTATGAAGCAGCGGCTTGGACTTGCTCAGGCTTTGCTGCATGATCCGGATTTAATAATTCTCGATGAGCCTACCACCGGCTTGGATCCGCATGGTATTAAGGAAATAAGAGATTTAATAATTTATTTAAGCCGGGAAAAAGGTAAAACAATTTTTCTTTCTTCACATATTTTAAAAGAGATTGAAATAATTGCGACACGAATGATTATCATCGATAAAGGTACGACAAAAATCGAGGGAAGCGTTGAAGATCTCTTAAATGATCATAAACTTACCGTTACGATTGAAGTCAACGAAACAGAAAAGTTCAAAACTTTTCTGAATGAAACCCAATGGAAGATTTCGTTCAAAGAGTTCGAGAAAAACGTGGCCGTATTTCTACTCACAAAAGAAGAAATTCCTGTTCTAAACAAAGAACTTGTTGAGAAAGGTTTTAATGTTAATTCTATTGTGCCCAAAAAGTCGCTTGAAGATTACTTTTTGAAAATAACCAAAGGGAATACAGAATGATTTCATTAACCCTAATAGAACTTCAAAAGATTTTCAAAAAGTGGAGAACATACATCGGTTTTATAGCGATCGGTGTTCTTGTGCCAATAGTTCAGATCGCTTTGTACTTTGAAGGAGAGGATTATCTAAAATTCGCGACACAGAATCTTCAAAACTCTTTCATGTTTGTCGGAAATCTTTTGAACGGATACTTGATCGCAAACATAATTCTTCAAGCTTTGTTCATTCATATTCCGTTCTTAGTTGTTTTAGTGGGCGGCGATCTGCTGGCCGGGGAAGCAACAGGAGGAACATACAGAATGTTGATAACAAGACCGATATCGCGGTTTCATATTATAACATCAAAATTTCTTGCTGGGGCTGTTTATACAAATCTTCTCCTTCTTTGGCTTATGATATTAAGCCTGGGAGTAAGCATACTCGTGTTCGGAACAGGCCCTATGATTGTCTTGAGAGATAAAGTTTACATTTTTGCCGAAAACGATATACTCTGGCGTTTTCTGATGGCTTATCTTTTCGCTTCAGTTAGTCTTCTCTCAGTATTTGCTTTGTCTTTCTTTTTCTCTTCGATGGTTGAAAATGCAATCGGGCCAATCGTTGCTTCAATGGCGGTGATAATAATTTTTCTGATTGTTTCAGCTCTTCCGATTGAGGCACTTAAAGTAATCCAGCCTTTCTTGTTTATAAATTATATGGTCGGATGGCGAGAGTTTATGGTTGATCCCGTAAACTTATCGAAAATTATTGAGTCAGTGCTTATACTTTTTCTACACGTTTTCGGATTCTATTTAATTACCTTGATTTTGTTCAAACGAAAAGATATTCTATCCTAAGTGAGAATTGAAATGAAAAATAAATTATATTTTTTGATTACTGTCGTTTTATCAACAATTATTTCATATGCTCAGGATAAAAATCCCGATGAAATTTTGAATAAAGTAAAATCAGAGTTTCTTAAAATAAATGACTATTCGGTCAATGCAGTTATTAATGTGGATGTTGATTTCTTGAAAGTGCCGGAATCTAAAGCCACAATTTACTTCAAACAGCCTGATAAAATGAAACTCGAATCAGACGGTTTTGCCCTTCTTCCGAAACAAGGATTAGATTTTTCACCGTCAAAATTACTCGAAGGAGATTACACTTCGATATACACAAAAACCGATACACTCGATGGCGAGAACATAGATGTTATTAAAGTAATACCCGAAAGCGATTCAAGCGGAATAATATTAAGCACTTTATGGATTGATGAGGACGAATATATAATCAGAAAAATTGAGTCAACTTCAAAACGTTCAGGCACTTTTGAAATACATCTTTATTATGATCACAAAGATGTGAAGCTTCCTTCAAAAGTTTCTTTCAAGTTCAACGTGTCTGAGGTTCCTCTTCCTGCTTCACTTACTGGTGATTTCGATCAGGAAACAGCGAAGCCGAAAAGTAAAAAAGATAAGCAGATGTCGGGAACGGTCATTGTTAGTTATTCAAATTATAGAATAAATATCGGTCTTACCGATAAATTTTTCCAAGAAGAAACGAGTACAAATAAATAACATTTATAAAATGCAGCAGGAATTAAAAATTGCAAGTTGGTGGGAACCGCAGCCAAACGGAAAAATACTCTGCACCTTATGCCCGCGCTACTGCACTATCGGCGAGGGACAAAAAGGTTTCTGCTACATCCGCGAGAATATCGGCGGTAAACTTTATGCCATCGGTTACGGTAGACCCACCGGATTTGCGATAGATCCAATTGAAAAAAAACCACTAAATCATTTCCTCCCGGGAAGCAGCATCTTAAGTTTCGGAACCGCAGGATGCAATCTCGGCTGTAAATTTTGCCAAAATTGGACTACAAGCAAATCAAAAATTGACGAA
>JAGFIY010000171.1 GCA_024103215.1 Melioribacteraceae bacterium
AAATTGTAAATTTAATAGTTGTGCTCGGATTAAACGGATTTGGGTAATTCTGCATCAACTTAAATTCGGCTGGCACTGAATTTTCATCATCTATTCCACTTGCATTATCATAAAATTTATCTTCAAGCAGATTCCATAATTCGGGATATTCACCTTCATAACCAAGAGCCCAAATTCCAATCCCCTTCACACCATTATCAATGGCGAAGTCATATTTCATTGCAAGACTTAAAGAATCATCAAACCATACTTGATTCCAATCTTCCTCCGTCCATCTTAACCAAGGGGTCTTAAATTCATCGGACCATAAGTACTCGCCAATAGTCATTTTTTTTATCTCTCTGTAACGCGGATTCTCAACGAACTCAATAACTTCCGCACCAGGATAATTTTCATCACTAATAAAATGAACACCATAATAAGGGAACCCGAGAAGAATCTTATCGGGGTTTGAGATAAGAATTTCTTGATAGTCCTCGAGCAAGGAAGTCGTTATGTTAATATTCCAAAAATTTCCCTCGAGCGGGGCAACCGGTCCTGTTACCTCACTCCAGCTTCCATAAAAGTCATATTCCATAACAAAAAGAAAATCACAATATTCGGCAAGAGCCGAAAAATTCCAGTCGTTGTTCCAATTTATCGCCGGAGTTGCAAAAGCTACTTCTAATTCTTCATCAATCGATTTAATAGTTATTGAAAGGTCCCTTATAAAACTAACAATCGGCTGCCCTTCATCTTCATCGTGTAGTGCTTCAAAGTCCACAATAATTCCATCAAGATTAAAAATAGTAATTATGGAAACAACCTCATTTATTAAATTAATTTTTATTTCTTCATTTGTGATAATCGACCTGATTTGGTCCGGATTAAAATTCACTATTGTCATCAAAATTTTAATGCCTTCCTCATGAGCCTCGTTAATAAAATTTGTCCAGGGCCAGGTCATCGGGATGCTTACATTTCCAAGTGAATCTGTCTCAAAAGGAAATACTCCAATATGTGTCAACAAATCATATCTAATTGGAGGTGATTGTACGAATTCCCAATCCGGCAAAAATCCGAAAATTGTGTGAGTAAGGTTTTTCTCTTTTTGAATTAGAGGACTAATACCCACATCTCCGTAAGCATCAGATTGAAAAATATTTCGAATATTAAAATAATTACTCCGTAAATCTGTTTCGTGTATTGTTTTAGATTGTGCAAAAATTATGGAACCAAAAATAAGGATAACTGGTATTATTTTGAAAAATCGCATATTTTAGCTTTTTTGATAAATTACAATTGATAAAATATAAGCAAATAGATAACTTAAAACGAAAATTAAACAAACTAAACGAGGTTAAAATGATGATATCTAAAAAAATGCAGGATGCTCTAAACTCGCAGTTAAATAAAGAACTTTTTTCTTCATATTTGTATTTGGCGATGGCTGCATACTTTGAGGAAGAAAATCTTACCGGTATGGCACGCTGGATGAAACTGCAATCCGATGAAGAACACGTGCACGCAATGAAGTTCTATGATTTTATTATTCGTGTAGGTGCAAGGGTAAAACTCGAGAAACTTGAAAAACCTCAAGAAAAATGGGAATCGCCCCAATCCGCATTCGAAGCTGCATTAGAGCACGAAAAATTTATCACAAAAAGCATAAACGAGCTTTTGGACTTAGCGGTTGTTGAAAAAGACCACGCAACAAGCACTTTCCTTCACTGGTTTGTAGATGAACAAGTTGAGGAAGAAGCAACAGCAGCTGAAATTGTCGAAAATTTCAAACTCGTCGGGGAATCGAAAAGCGGCTTGTTTATGCTCGACCGCGAATTGGGCAGAAGAGGTTCAGTCCCTCAGGCATAGCGATAATTATTTTCTTTTATTTTTCCAAATCTGTTATTATATTTGAATTCTTTGAAAAAAGTGAATTATTGGAGATAATAATGTCGAGAAAATGTCAATATACAGGAGTTGGTCCGAAGACTGGAAATAATATTTCCCATGCTCACAACAAGACTAAGCGTAGATTTTTACCAAATCTTCAGAAAAAAAGAATTTGGGTTAAAGAATTGAACAGATTTGTGACAATCAAATTATCTGCAAGCGCATTGAAAACAATTTCTAAAAATGGAACCTCAGATCTAGCAAAGATGATAAGAGAAAAACAAATCAAAGTTAGATGATTTCATTAGAATGGTTGATGAAAAAAGTCCGGTAAAATTACCGGACTTTTTTAGTTTAAAGTGAGCATTATTTCCTATCAATTATCACTTTCTAGTTCTGGAACTGCTGCTGCTTTTAGTCGATTTTGATCTTGATGATGAACTGCTCTTTGTTCCATAACTTTTCGAACTACTTGATCTTGAACTGCTCTTCACAGCAGGCTTACTGCTTGAGCTGCTTTTACTGCTGTAAGATTTACTTTTGCTGCTTGAAGAAGAAGGAAAAGTATAATTTCTATTATTCGAGCGATTTACCTCTGAAGAACTCGATCTGGGTTTGGATTGAGGTATATAAGACCGAGAATTTGAACTATTGCTTTTCTTCGCCCCCGAATTTGAATTGAATGTTCGTGAATTCGAAGTTTGCCTTTCCCTTGTGATAACTCTTGAATCAGTCGAAGTATTTCTGTTCGTAACAGTTCTGTTCCTTTCAGCTTCAGCTTTTGATCTTTTTAACTGATCGAATAAATTACTGCTTCTACTCTCAACATTTCTTGATTCATTACTATTTGTTCGGCTCCCAATTTTGCGGCTGTTTGAATTTACAGCATTGTTATCTCTTTTGATTTCTCTTGATTCAACACTTCTGTCTCTTGAGATGCCACCGGTTTTTGTATCTATTCTTACGTTATCTACCGATCTCGCTTCAGAAGAAATTCTCGATGCGTATTTAGATTTCTCTTTGATATCGGGACGGTAAGCGACAACTTCTTTCTGGTTATCTCTGCTTCTTGAAGAAAATGATTTACTATCACGAGTTACTACTAGATCTCTTCGTTCTATTTTTTGATTACCTCGTCTCTCGATCAAATTTCTATCGACACCGCCGTTTACAATTCTATCTCCTTGAGAATAGTAGTTAGTTCGGTATTTTGTTTGGCTGAAAATTTTCTGATTGTAAACCGGAGCTTCCATATAATAGTTTACATTGTCATGGCAAAAGTAATTATAACTGACAAAGTGCCAATGATGATATGGTGAGTGCCAACTGGAACCAAAATGAATTCCAACGCTCACTTGAAAAGTTGCGATCGGAGGAAGAGGAGCCCACCCGATATAATAATCATTGTATCTCCATTCAACCCATGAAGGTCCCCAAGTATAATCAGGAACCCAGACCCAACCGTAGTAGTTATCGTACATCCATCTTCCATAATGATAAGTTGCCCAACCGAAAGGCTCGTAAGAATCCCAATACCAGCCATAATCTGTCCAAACCCATCGCCCGACGGTGTACGGATTCCAGCCGACTTCAATTCGAACGGGTCGCCAAGCTGTGCTTGCACCAACAGTTACCCATTCGCCGTAGGGTGACAACTCGGCATAAAAAATATCAAAATCAATGTATGCGTTGTTCTTTGCTTCTGCTTTGAAAGCGAAAAATACTAGGGCGATCATAATCAATATCTTTTTCATCTCAGCCTCCATTAAATGTTCTAACCATAATTAACAATCGTTGTGCCAAGCATTTTTCTTAGAAATTCGCGTTTTTTTGACGAAAACTGAACTTGATTGTTCACTTAAATGGACACTCATTGTACAGATAACGAAATAATTCGAAAATCTCACCAAGTATTACTAACTTTGAACCGAAAAAAATCAAAAGGAGTAAGCGATGAAATTTCGATTTCCACTTTTTCTAATTTTTATAACAATTGGATTGTTAAGCTGCAAACCTGAAGAACAAAAATTTGAGAATAGCATGAACGACATCGAAGCAAAAATAAATCAATTTGCAAAAACGGAAATAAAATATGACGAATCACTTCTGAATGATAATCAAAAAGAGGTGATAAATAAATTGTTCGAAGCCGCAAAAATTATCGACGAAATTTTCCTCAATCAAGTTTATCATAAAAATCTTGAATTGAAAAACGAATTGAGGAACTCAAGCAATCCTCAAGATAAACAACTGCTTGAGTATTTCAATATAATGTTCGGACCTTTTGACAGACTTGATCATAACAAACCATTTTATGGAAATGAGCAGAAACCAAAAGGGGCTAATTTTTATCCACCCGATATGACGAAAGAAGAATTTGAAAATTGGATTAAAAATCACCCAGAAGATGAAGATGCTTTCACCTCTGAATTTACTGTGATTAGAAGAGACGGAGATAAATTGAAAGCAATTCCTTACACAGAATATTACAAACCACAATTGACTCAAATTATAACTCTTATGAATGAAGCCGCTGAATATGCAGATAATCCATCGTTGAAAAATTATCTTATTACACGTGCAAAAGCATTCGAAACAAACGACTATTTTGAAAGCGATATGGCGTGGATGGATTTGAAAAATCACGCAATTGAAGTAATAATCGGGCCTTACGAAGTTTATGAGGATGAACTCTTTAACTACAAAGCAGCATACGAATGTTTTCTTACAATTGTTGATCCTAAAGAAACTGCAAAGCTTGAAAAGTTTGCTAGCTATTTAACCGAAATGGAAGAAAATCTGCCTTTACCGGACGAGCACAAAAATTTCGAAAGGGGAAGTGAGTCACCAATAGTTGTGGTTCAGGAAATTTTCAGTGCCGGAGATACGAAAGCCGGAGTTCAAACATTGGCGTTCAACTTACCAAACGACGAAAGAGTTAGAGCAGCAAAAGGTTCAAAAAAAGTTATGCTTAAAAATATTCATGAAGCAAAATTCGAAAAACTCCTCTTCCCTATCGCTGAGAAAGTGCTTCGTGAGGAAGATCTTAAATATGTCACCTTTGACGGATTCTTTAATCATACACTCATGCATGAAATGTCACACGGTATTGGTCCCGGATTTATTAAGGTTGACGGTCGCGATACTGAAGTAAAAAAAGAATTGAAAGAAACATATTCGAAACTGGAAGAGTGCAAAGCCGACATTTTAGGTATGTTCAACAACATTTATATGATTGAAAAAGGTGTGTTCCCGAGGGAATTTGAAAAGGAAATTTGGGCAACCTTTCTTGCCGGAGTTTTTAGATCGGTTAGATTTGGGATAAACGAGGCTCATGGAGGCGGCACTGCAATAATATATAATTATCTCCTAGAAAATGGTGGTTATGAATTTGATGAGACCTCGCAGACGGTAAGTGTAAACTATGAGAAAATTTATCCCGCATTAAAAAATCTTGCAAATAAAATTCTTATTATTCAAGCAACCGGAAATTACGAAGAAGCAAAAAATACCATATCAAAATATGGAATTGAATCTCCTTCGATGAAAATATTAATTGAAAAATTGAAGGAACTTCCGATCGATATAAACCCGCAGTTCGCAATTGAAAATAACAATTAGTTTTTTCAACATGTCTGATCAAGGGAAAGAAGAATTTAAATTTTTTGCATCTTTCTTTCCTTTGATTGGTATTTAACTCCAAAATTATTATCAAAGGATAAAATGAACGATTTCATTAAACAGAGGCGCCCTCATAATGGAATGATATATGAGGAATTCGAAAGCTACACTATTAGTGAAGCACAAAAAGAATTGGATAATTTAAGTGCACTAGAATTAAGGAGAGTTGAGTTTACCAAACTAAATATTGCTCGAGCAAATAGAATCATCAAAACATTCAAAGCGAATCAAGAGCTAGAATTTACATTAAATAAAATAAAGGGGAAACAAATTTGGATGGTTTTAACAGAGCCTTGGTGTGGTGATTCCGCCCAGATTCTGCCATACATCCATCTTTATACAAAAGACAGACCTAATATATCCTTGCGTATACTGCTCCGAGATCAAAATCTTGACATAATGAATCAATATTTAATAAATGGCTCAAAGAGTATCCCTATCCTAGTTGTATTCGATGAAGAAGGAAATGAAATGTTAAGATGGGGGCCTCGACCCAAAAATGCTCAAAAATTAATTTCAAAATTAAAAGAGGATGGCCTTACAAAAAATGAATGGACAGAAAAACTACACGGTTACTATGCAAAAAACAAAGGGACAGATATTGTTAATGAGTTTATTGAGATTCTATCCGTAATTTAATTTAGCTCCGGACGGACGGGAATAATAATAATCAACTCAGAATCGACTCGTTCGTTGTTTTGTTTACCAGGATTAAACTTGGTTTCGAGAATCGCAACTTCAGCCGCGACTTCGCATCCGTAACCGATATTCTCTAAGACTTTTGTGTTTCTTACATTTCCGAATTTATCAATTTCGGCTGAGATAACAACATCTCCGTAGACTTTTAATTCCTTCGCTTTCGACGGAACTTTAAAGTTTTCCATTATCGCAGCCATTCCACCTTTGGGTTCAGGACATTTTTCAACATTACATGAGAAATTAATATAGCTGATTTTCTTTGTCTCCGGCTTAGTATTGAGTGGATTTAAAACATTATCATCAACTATTAGTTCGTTATTTTTATTGTTCCCTTCATCAAATTCTTCGCTATTATCAATTTTATTTTCTGTTGGTTCATCAATCTTAGTTGATGTTGCTGATTTTTCAGGATTGTAATATGTTACACGTGTATCATTTTCATCATCAGAAATTAATGATTCAATTTCAGGCTCAGATATATCGTATTTCTGTTGAATTGATGCTATATCCGATTTAACTTTTCTTGAGTCCTCTATTGAAAATTTTAAATCGAGAGTCAGGTTCGACTTAACAATTTTTCCGCCATTCTGCCCTGGCAAGAATCTACTCTTCTTAACGGCTTCTACCGCTGCTTCATCACATCCAAGCCCTATCCCGCGCAGAACGAGAACATTTTCGGCAAACCCATCCTCGTTTATAGTTACAACCAGAGTCACAGTTCCTTCCAATCCGTAAAGTAGTGCTTCCTCAGGATAATCAATTCTTTCTTCGATTGCTTTAGTCCCTCCAATCGGTGATGCGCAAATTTCCGCATCACAAATAACTTCTTCTTTCGGACGGGCGCTTGCATTCGCTGCACCGGCATAAGAATCGACAGAAGGAACAAAAAACGGATCGAAGTCAATTGTAACTCGTTTAACAAGAATTCCAGAATCATAAGTTCGGACTTCTTTCAATGCTCCGTTTTCCCAATAGGATTTATAAATACCGTCTTTGATTCCATAATTAACGTAGTACTCTTCTTTTGGAAGTCCGCTTTCTTGAAATTCTTTCACAAGTCCGTGCAGTTTCCCGTTAGAATAGGTTTTTTCCGATTTGAGATTTCCGTTTTCGTAATACCAAAAACAAGTTCCATCTAAAACATCATTTGCAAATGAGAGTTTTGCCCGAAGCTGTTTTGGTCCATAATAACTTTTAATTACCCCGTTTTGCGCTGCAAGATTGATGCTTAAGAACATTAGTATTGTTAGATTTATAACCAGATTTTTCAGCTGTATCCCATAAATATTTTTTAATAAACGAAGCATAATTTATATTATTATCCATTAAATTGTAATCCAAAAAGGTGCTATTATCGACAGTCGATTAAGATATATTGTTCCAACTTTTTTATTTATAACTATTCAGTTAATAATTGCTCAGCCGAAATATGATTTTTCGAATGCAAAATCGGATTATGTTCTAAACAAAAATAAAGAAAAACGAAAAGCAGCAATTAATGAGACGCTCAATGATTTTTTCAATAAGACTATTAAGAATATAAATCAAGAGGAATTAGCTGCTTTTTTATATGAAGCTGATCTAATAAAATTAAGATCGAAAGAGTATAAAGATCTTATTTCTTTACTTTTAAAAAATTTTGAAAACCTTTCACACAAAACACAAATTCAACTATTGGAATCAATTCATACCTCTTTTGAAAATGATTTCGTATCGGAAGTTGAAACATTGTACAGCAAAGAGGATGATGAATATCTGTTTGTCCTTAGTTCGTGTTACCTTCTAAGAAATAATGTATTAAACCGCGACGACATAATTAAGAATATCAACAAAAGGAACAAAACATCAAATAGTGAGCTGATTACTTATTACGAACATTTTTTAAATAATAAGAATAACAATATCCCATCCTTAGCAGAATTGCTGAAACATGATTTTCAAACCAACAAAACTATAATCTATACTTTTTTTCGAAAGGATAGAAATTACAGAGGTTTGACCATAATAAGAAAACCGGATGGCAAATTCGTTAAAAACGAGAACGGTTCTATATTTTCAGTTCCTCAGTTGGGTTTATCGGTTACAAATCTCCCCGGTATTTTGCGGAATGGGAACACACCGGCAGGAATTTACTCAATTGTGGGTTGGTATATTACTCCCACAAAATCGATCGGTCCCACCCCGATTGTTTTGACAAGACTTCCTTTCGAAGTCCCGACGGAGGTGTTTTATCACAATAACAACAAATCTCAGAAATATAATTTAAATGAGTATTTGAATTTGCTTCCCGAAAGTTGGCAAACAGATTATAGAATGACTGAAGCATATTATGCAGGTAAATTAGGAAGAAAGCTAATTATAATGCATGGATCCGCCGATGATTTAGAATATTTCGAAAAAGAAATTTATTATCCGCTTACTCCTTCAAAAGGATGCTTAACAACCAAAGAGATTTGGAATAATGATGACGGAACACTTACTGAAAGTGATCAAGTAAAATTAATGAAAGCATTTTTCTCAACCGGAAAATTGGAAGGATACTTACTAGTCATCGAATTGGATGATGCAAAGAAAGATGTTTCCCTCGAAGAAATTGAAACATTTATTAAAAGGTGATGTCTAATCTACTTATTGTATCTTGAGTCAATGTCGATTTAGCTGAGATTGGCTAAATTTAACTCATTACATTTATTCACAAAATAGAGGAAAAAATGAAATTCAGATTCTTGTTAATTGTTACTTTATTACTTGGCCTAATTGTTACTGGTTGTGATAGTTCAGATGATCCGGTTGCTCCAGAACCAGAAAAAGGTAAACTTGCAGTGTTTTCAACTCCAGCAGGAGCCGAAATTTTTCTTGACGGCTCAAACACAAACAAAGTTACTCCTGACACTGTAGAAGCAGATGCCGGACTTTATGTTATAAAACTTGAGCTGGAAGGATATAGGGATACAACATTTTCAATAACAATTACAGCAAATCAAACCGGAGTTGTTAATGTCACTCTCTAAGAAGATAACGATTTCACTTTTTACGGAGACGTAATTATTTATGAAACTGCGAATTCAGCCGTTGACCAACCAAGTGGAATAGACCTAAGCGCAGGTCAAGCGCTTGGAATTTCAGAATCTAATCCAGACAGACAGAATATTGATATCTATTATTCTTCCAACGAAGGCAAACTTGTAAGAAGCGCACATCTTGTGCAGCTAATTGATCCGCTTTCAAGGAACACTTATTTCTATATCGGCGGTAGCAGCAATCTTAATGACGGTGTTAACTCGCCTGTACAGGATGCTAGTTGGGAATTTGGAATGGATGACGATGAGAATAATTATGCATTTCTTTACGATGAAGATGGTCATTATTCCAAGCTGAAAATAATTGAAAGAGGCGTTGCAAATAATGGTGTAGCTTGGGTCAAAGTTGAGTGGTTCTACAACAATAGGATTGGGGATACAAAATTCTAATGCCGTTTAGACCAAATTGATCGTTCCAATTTTAGAGGCTGAGCAGAAATGTTCAGCCTTTCTTTTGTGAGGATCTCATTAAATTTTATTCTGTTGCATATTGAAAAGGGTTAAAACTAAAAAAGCCCTTTCACCTAAATAGAAGCAAAAGGGCTAGGTAACACTGCGCCGTAATCAGTATTTCCGTGGGAAAATTAATCTGAATGAACTTCCGCATCCTTTTTCACTTTTAACAACAATTTCGGCACCGTTTATATCTGCATATTTTTTGACGAGCGCTAATCCCAATCCGGTTCCTTCGTATTTTCGTGTGTAACCGGTATCTTCTTGAGAAAAGGGAGTAAATAATTTTGGTAAATATTCTTCTGAAATTCCAATTCCTGTATCTTTTATCTCAATAAAAATCTGATCGCTTTCGTCTCTGTCAACTATAACTTCGATGTGTCCTTCTTCAGTATATTTAACAGCATTATCTAGAAGTTGAATTAAAATTTGTGCAACCGTGTGCCTGTCACAATGAATAGTTTGTTTCGGCTCCAACCCGCTTGTATAGTATAATTTTAATTTCCTGCCTTCAGCAAGATTACGATATTCAGAAATTATAGGTTTGAGCAGATGCGATTCGAGTTCAATGTCCTTAAAAGAAGGTTCATAAGTTCCGGCTTGAACTTCGGACATATTTAATATTAGATCAATTGTTCTTATTAATCTTCTCCCACCGCTTTCAATCATATCGAAACCAACTGATACATCATCAGTTATTGAATGTTGAAGTTCATCTTTTAAATAGGACGAAAAACTAAGCATAGCGTTTATAGGCGTTCTTATTTCATGCGAAATCTGAGCGAGAAAATCAGTTTTTAATCGATTTGAGGCTTCGGATTTTTCTTTTGCAATTTCAAGTTGTTCATATACTTGTGCATTGTTGATCGCAATTGCTGCTTGACCGGCTAAAATTTCGAATGTATAAGTAGTTTGTCTATTTTTTATTTTGTGCAGAAATTTACTATCAACATAAATTACACCTATCTTTTTACCATCAACAATTAGTGGTGAACAAAGAATTGTCTGCAGCGCAAGACGAAGAATACTTTTAGATCTATTATTATCAGTATCGGTTTGCGCACCTTCAATAAATTTCGACTGCCCGGTTTGGAAAACATCTTCGATTACGGTAGTACTAATATTGAAGAAATGTTCAGGCAATTTTTCGCCTTTTTGATCCAATCCGAGGCGGTATTCCAAGTGACCAGCATTATTCTGAAGAACAATAAATCCTCTTTCGGATTCAGTAAGTTTTATAGCTTCGAAGAGTACTTGTTCCAAAACATCTTCTACAATCAAGGAACCATTAATTCTTTTTACGACTTCAAGAATCCGCTCGAGATCCTTTATCTTTTTTCCGCTGGTTTGAGTATCATCGTAAAACGAATTACTTAACTCTATATTTTGTCGAAATTCTGAAAGTTTCACTGTCATAGTTCCTTTAATTATTCAGTACCGATTCTATCTCTTTAACTTTTGCTTCCGCACCAATTTTCTTATTGTATTCCAAAGAACTAGTCAGGTAGTAAACAGCATCGGCTTCCCGTTTCATGTCTTTATAGAGTAATCCCAGCTCAAAGGAAGTTTCTGCTGTATTCAAATCATTTTTAAGCTCTTTATTAAGTCTTAAACTTGTGAGCAAATAATCTTCCGCAGAGACGTGCTCTCTCAATTTTCTGTGAACTTTTCCTTTTATTTTATAGAGATCAGCAATTGTCAATCTGTCGTTAATTCTTAAGCTTATTTCCATAGACTTATCTGCAATAGCAAGAGATAAGGAATAATCATCAAGTTCTGCATAAATATTGGATTTACAAGAAAATGCGAGTCCGATTTTCTGCAAGTATTCTACTTTTCGAGACGCTTCGATACAACCGTCAAACTCGTTAAGAGCTTCCTTGTAATCACCTTTACGCATCAGCAAATAACCAATGTTGTAATGTGCTTGTGCAATCCCTTTGAAATCCATGATCCTTTCAAAACTCTGCAATGCTCTGAACAAATTTGTAATTGCGATATCATATTTGTCAGTTGCTGTATTCACAATAGCAAGATTTCCTTCAAGAATTGCCGAAAGGTACCGGTCCTTCTTCTGATCAATAAATGAGATCCCTCTGTTGAAATGATTAACCGCCTCGGTAAAATTTCCTTGATCACCGGCGATTGTTCCGAGCAGATTTTCGCATTTGGCTAAACTTCTATAATCTTTTTGTTCAACAAACATAGTCGAAGCTTGTCTCAAATAATCTTGGCTCTCTTTCCAATATGCTTGATATGCTTTTACTTCACCCAAACCCATAGTAGCAAATGCAACGGCTTCGGCATTGTTATTTTGGGCTCCCCGAGAAATAACCAAATTATATATTTCATCGGCTAAGTTATATTCACCTAGCGCAGATGCTGTTTTAGCGAGGGAAAGTAAAAGATCCAAAAACGTATTATCATCGAGTTTTGCATCCGCTGTTGTTATCAAACCGTCAATTTGAAATCTTCTCAAGTTTAAAAATCTTGAATCTTCAATTGTATATTTTTTAGGATCAAAAACTTCATGCTGTGTAAGCTTTTTCTCTTTGTTGACGGATTGTACAAAGCGGTCACTGAGATTTTTATATTCAACCTCGGTAAGATATTCCTGGACGATTTGTTCAAAGGTTTTTAATATATCTTTTGTTTCTTGTGACATTTTACCCTTCTTCCATTACTAATTTAGAAAAAATATCATTTATGGACATTATCTAAACCAACCAAATCTTGAAAAATGAGGTAACTGTGCTTGTACAACCTGCAGCTTGCCATTTGAAAGATTTACTATTCTCGCATTTTTGGCAATGAGCTCAAATTGAGTTTGATTATCATACGTGTAGTAAAAATCCAGAACTGAATCGTCTCCTTCCTGCAATACCAAACCTTTGAAAGTTAAATTCAACAGCAGCGGGGTGTTGAAAGATAGCGGGCTCGGGAAAAAGTCGATTGCAGCAATTTCATTATCAATAAAGAGTTCAATGTTTTCGGTAGTGTTGAAAGCACCTGCAGGAATCGTTAGATTACCATAAACCTGGACTGTCTGTCCGGATGCTGCAACATAATCAAACGAAAAGTTAATACTTCCACCAGCATTTCCATCGATTATTTTTGATTCATAAAATTCCGTTTCAACACTTAATTTGGAATTTTTAGGGGGAAGCTTAACAGCTTCTTTGGTAAGTTGATTCTCGACCGGTGCGATCGGATTGTTTTCTGTCGAACAGCTTGCAATAAACAAGATCAGAAACAGTATTACTGTTATTCTTTTCAACATAGTGTTACCTTTAAGTTTTTTAATTTTCGATTACGGCGAAAACTAATTAAGCTTTTGCCATTTTTATGCCAATTTTCTCTCATTTCTTTACCCTTTTTAGGATTGATTTATTAATCAATCGATTTATTTTTAACTCCTTGTAGAAAATGTATGCTTTCTTTGATTATATTATCGAGTCTTAAAATTGAAATATGACTCAAAATGATTCACTTTTCGGATAGATTATCCCCAATTTATCAATGAACATAAAAATGATGGATATTTATTATCGGAAAGTAGTCGAAAAAGTTTAGTAGTTAATAACTAATTCTTTAAAAGCTTATAGGATATGAACCATTCGAAAGTTGGAACCGATGCTTTCCAAGCCTCGGCTGCTCCGAAGGATAGGGTCGATTCCAAATTGAACCAATGATCAAATACAAGGTTGACTTGACCGCCGATGTCAAAAAGATATTTGTTCTTATCGAGGTCTGTAAATAGGTGCTGACTATAAATCGAAAACTCAAGGTATTTAAATAGATGATGACCGATTCCAAAGCCTTTGAACCTGATTGGGGGAAAATTGTTTTCAAGCATTATTTTTACAAATGAGGTAGATATATGACTATACATTGGTAAACCGGGGAACCTAAAGACTTTTCTGTACTGTTTTACATTTTCGTTTTCTAAAATTCTGTTTCCAAATCCTCCGAAATAGAATCTCGATTGAATGATTCGAGAATTATCCCAGTGATAACCTCCGGAAAGAAAGATGTGCAGAATATTATGCGAAGCAACCCAAGTTGAAAAATTGCTGAATTCGCCGTAAACCTGCCCTGAAAAAGATAATGCCCCATCACCGGTTGCATATGATCTTAATGTGAGTTCAAATTTATTACCTCTTTCATAGTCGGAGCTTCCAATAGATTTTCTAAGATTTTGATAAGTGAGCTGAGTATGTGCTACAGCAAAATCCGGTTCTGAAACTCGAACAAGGTTATCATTAATGAATTCCATATCAGTATAATATGAAAGTTGCAATTTTTGAAGGAGAGTTTCAGGATTATCATAAATCCAATAATCCTTGTATCCTACTGTTATCTTCTGCCCCAGCAAACTTCTTTTCCGCTTATTAAATATATCGTAAAAGTCCGGAGCATTATTATCATAACTAAGTTCAAATCTTTTTTTATACTCATACTTAGTTTTTAAGTGAAACTTCGGACTTTCTTTAAATTTTTCGAAAGGAGAAAAACCTGCTTCCAGGTAAAAGTCGTGATTAAAAAGAGGATCTGCAAACCTGGTATAAGCACCTAAAACAATTTCGTTCTGAAATCCAGAGACGGTAGGAGTAAGTGTAAGCATACTAATGTTATTAATTGGTGAAAAATCCTCCTCATCAGAAATGTTAATTTTTTCAGTTAGTTCCGAATAATCCAATCGCCAGTCGAGTAGATAATCATTTTTTTCAATAATTCTATTACCGAAATATTCAATCGCAGGAATTCTATCCAAAATTTTGTTAGGGATTATTGCAGGCTTAAATCCCTGTGTAGAAAATTCGAAAACAAAAAGAGAATCATTTGAAATGAAGAGCGGCTTGAAAAACCCTTTAAGAGCATTTGAGTGTGCCGAAAGTAATTTGTTATTAAAATTGTAAGAAAAAATGTTCGAAACACCATTCGTGAAAGCATTGAAATAAATTGTACTGCTATTAATATCCCAGGAAGGATTTTCCGGCGAGCCAACGTCAGAAATTTCCTCATAGGTAAATTTATCTGTTTCTCGCAATTTCTCTATATCAATGTAGATCAAACTTTGTGTCCCATTGGATTTATGCAGAACAGCAGCTAATTTTTTTCCGTCATGTGATATAGACAGACCAAAAATTTCTTGCCCAATATCAAACCTAAAAAGATCGACTAACCCCTCATAGGGTGGAAAAGAATAAACTAGAAAATCGTGTCCATATGCATGTCGAATTCCCCATAACTCACCCGTACTATCACAGACAGTTAAATCACCAACTCTCGCATTCGAAAAAATTTCCCGAGATTTACCTTCGTGAAGATTATGTATCATCACATCACGGAAGAGTTTATTGTTATTTTTAGTGTAGAAAAAATTATTACGTTCAGTATCAAATGTAAATGATGCAACTTGGTTAAAACTAGGTGAGGGTAATGAAAATATTTCTTCATAATCACCGGAATGCAAATTAAGTGAAACTGCAGACGCCAGTTCGTGACTTCTATGAAATCCAAAATATATTTTTTCCGTTGAAGGATCATAAACCGGATTTGTTACCCACCCAAAATTTTCTTCAGTTAGGTATTTCGGAATTGTCACAGGAGAACTTTTAATTTTTTTGATGTTCTCAAGCTGAAATTCTTTTTCTGCTTGTAAAAACTTTTGCCATTCTTCGAAAAAATCCCGCTTGAACATTTCTTCGAACTTATTCTCGAAGTTCATATATTCAGCATTATCCTCTTGAATGTACCACTCAAGCACTTGCTGCACAGAATATTTTTCTGCTAGGTATGAAATAAATCTAGTTCCGAAAAAGTAGAACAACTTTTCGAGCAAAAAATTATTATGGCTTTCGTAAGTTTCAAGATATTCAATGTCAAATACTTCTCTGCCCTCGTAAAAAAATGACCTGAAGTACATCTCATCAAAACTTCCAAGTACTCTTCCAAAACCTCCTGAGAGCCAGGTTTCAAAAAAAACGGCAATTCCTTCCTGATGCCATCTTGGAGTGTAACGGGAGAAATTTGTTAAGAGACTAAAAATTGTTGTCTGGGGATGTGTCTGTTCTGGAGCAACTTTGGAAAAGAGGCGTCTAAAAAACTTTTCAATACTTGCCGCTTGATCATTGACCATAATGTGAACAAGCTCGTGACTTAGCAGCCAACTAAACCGTTCATGGTAGATTGTAGATTCGTAACCAGGTTCAAATTGTTCTATTTCAATTCTTATATAATTTTGTGGTACAGTTGTGGCCGCACCAAAGCCATAATCGAAAGCGCTGTATGTGTTAATGATTATTTTTTCGCTGGGGGTGTATTTAAAAATCCCGCTTAATTTTTCCAAAACCAATTCAGCTGATGTAAGCAAATGTTCGGTTAAATGTTCGTGAGATTTGCGATAAATAATTTGAAAATGGTCCGACTCTCTTTTGTACCAATCTGATTGACCTAAAAGAGGTGATATTGCAAAAAGAAATGTTATAAGGATTTTTAGAAAATTTTTCATCACGAGAATATTAATAGGTAAAGATAATAAAAAAGCCTTCAAAAAATTTTGAAGGCTT
>JAGFIY010000175.1 GCA_024103215.1 Melioribacteraceae bacterium
TCAGTATCTTTAGCCGAAGTTAAATTATAGAAGGAAAATCCTATCGAAGCATGGAAATATCCGTCGTTCGGAGAATCTCCCGAATAAGTAAAGTAATTAAGATCATCCGAAAAAGTATATGTGTAACCCAAATTAACATCAACAGTCATAAATTTGTTAATCTTAAATTCTGCGCCTAATCCCGATGGGATGTATGCAGTCCAGCCTTTATCCTTTACCGGACCTAGCGAAACCGTTGAAGGAAATTTGGCTGTCCAAAAATTCATTCCACCCACTCCGGTAAATATATAAGGATTAATGAAACTGATCTTGAAAGGATTGATAAGAAACTTTAAATCGAAAGGAATATACTTCGACTGCCAATAATGCATATCAAAATCCAGCCCTGCTAATGTTCCGTAACCAGCACTCAATTCAACGTCGAGTGGATTTACAATTTCGAAACGCATTAAGCCTCTAAATTGGTAAGAAGCCTTATATGCACTGCTTTCATAAAATTCGGTTGAGGGAAAAATTTGTGAGTAGCTCAAACCGAGTTTGACTCCGTAGTCGTGAAACTGCGCATTTAGTGAAACACTTAAAACGAGAAACAGAATAAATATTTTTGTTGCTTTTATCATCATAAGAACTTTTTCTTTTTTAATATTAGTAGCCAAATTTAGTTAAATTTAGAATTATTTGAATAACAAACTGAAATAACAAAATTTTTTATTAATCCTATTTGATATAGATCATCTTCTTTGATCCGGTAAATTTTAAGCTTCCTTCTCTAATTACTGTTATTCGATAAAAATATACTCCAGTTGATAAATTACCCAAATCACTGAAATCCAAGGAAATTAAATGCTTTCCAGCAGAAAAAGTTTCAGAAATTATTTGTCCGACTTTTACACCTAGCACATTGTAAATTTCTATGTTGACGTCTCCATCTTCCGGAATTGAAAATTCAACATTAGTCTGCGAATTGAAAGGATTAGGATAATTTTGATTCAACACAAAATTTTCCGGCTCGATAACTTCTAATTCTTCTTCCGCAATAAGATTTCTGTTTCCGTCGAAATCAATTTGCCACAATCGATAATACACTGTTTTAGAGTTGTACTTGCTATTATCGATAAACATATAATTATTTCTGTTGCTTGTTGTTCCTTTACCTTCTAAGGAGGCAATAATTTCCCAACTCTGTCTGTCCGAACTGCTTTCAATTTCAAATGCAGAATTGTTTGTTTCAGTAATCGTCGACCACTCAAGATAAGTTGTGCCATCCCTATTCTCAACGCTAAAAGCTAAAAGTTCTACAGGAACAACGGCATTCATAAAATAATTATCGAGAGTTGTTCCGGAATTTAAAGCTGTGGTCACTTGATCATCGGGGCAACTGTCAAAGTTTCCGTCATCATCGTTTCCGCTTACGTAAAATTGAACATCGACAAGATTGACATTCAATCTGCTTCTCTCAATTCTTCCTTCAATGTATGAATACTTATTATCCCACTCCAAATCAGATCCAAAAACATTTGACTTATCGGCAACCCAGCCACCGCCTGTCCATTCTCTTAATTCGCCGTAATCGCTCTCTAATCGCGAAATGAGCACGAAATCCGGTTTATCGGAATGTCCGAATGTTATGCCTGATCCCCATGGACAATTGGGTCCTCCGCCGCTTCTGGAATTTACGGCAAATGCCGCTCTCATCCAGCCCTCCGGTTCTCCGCCGGGTTTAAACTTTGCCGCAAAATATGCGTAATCACCATCGTAAGAAACATATAATTTATCCACATTCACGCCAGCGAAACCTGCTGCTCCATCCGCAACGGCAACCGGCTGACCCCAAAGTGATTCGCCTTCAAAAACTCCATCGATCATTATTTGGGTGGGCGTTGTGTTTGCGGGAACATAAACAACATAAGAATCATGATAGATTTTTAACAAAACTCTACCGTCTCCTTGAACTGTAACTGTATCGGGATTGTTGCCCGTAATATCAAATAGTTTTTGGTTAGCCCACTTTTGAGAAGTCACCCAGACTTCAATATCATTTGTAGAGTGTTTGTTTATTCCGAGAATAAGTCCGTTATCATTGCTTGTTCCGAGCCTCTGCATTACAAATACGTGTCTCGGATCATCCCCGGGATTCCCGGGCCAAAAAGGTGCATCCCCACCGGTAAGAGCGGTTAAATTAACATGTCCGCCTTTCGCATATTGATTTCTAATATCCAAAAGTTCGTTTATGTAATATTTCAATCCGTAAATAAAATAGTCTCTCCACCAAACCATAACATGACCCGGATGCATCATCATATGAGCATAACATAAAATTTTCTGATTCACTACAGGTGAATGCCCGCTTCCCGAAGGTTCGCCTTGATAATTATTTCTGTCAAAATCATGGTTTTCGACAAAGTTCACGATTCTGTCGTAATTGGTTCCATAATTGAATAATCCTTTACCATGCCACCAGCGTATGTCATAACCGTCACCGTTATCCGAGAGATCTTTGTATGCAAATCTCATGTTGAAATCGAAAACTGCTGCTTCTTTTGTGGTTCCGTTCATCCAACCAACCCAATCGTTAAGCCTCCAAAGATCACCGTCATATAATTCGCCTACGGAAAAATT
>JAGFIY010000177.1 GCA_024103215.1 Melioribacteraceae bacterium
TCTTTGTCGTCAATAATTAAAAATCTATCGTGGGCTTTGCTAAACTGTTTAACTGTTAAATTGCTGAATTGTTCGTTAAACTTCTTTTCATCAAGCTGTAATGTTTTACTTATATTTTTTGTAAGAATTATGACTTTAACTTTGTTTTTCTTTTTTGACAACAAATCTAGCACTGTTTCATCAATATAGTTATCGATGAGAATAATATTTTTATCCGCTTTCCGGACTAAACCGGAGACAAATTTGTATGCATCAAAAACTTGTCCCTCAAAAAAGATTCCTTGTTTAGGTTCAATATCTTTGCTTTGCATAGCATCAAATATTTGGTTTACTTTTTCATCGGTTCTAATTTGTCTCAGCTCCAAATTATCAAGTCGTTGAAAAACTCCGGCATTTTCAACAAGGAATCTACGCATTGCAACAAATGCGCTCATAATTTGGACGCTCATTTTAACTGCCGTTTCGCTTTTAAGCACTGCGGAAAGCATTGCCACGCCTTGTTCGGTAAAGGCATATGGGAGGTATTTACGATGAGTTCCTCTTCCTTTTTCTAAGATCGCATTTTGCGATCTTAAAGAGTCACCCGTTGAAATCGCAAATTGCGACATCAAGTTTTCAAATTCTTTAGCAGTTAATTGAAACATAAATTCTTTTGGAAACCGTGAAATATTCCTTTTTACTTGTTCATTTAGCCTTCTCGTCTCAACACCGTAAAAATCTGCTAAATCACTATCAAGCATAACTTGTTCGTTTCTGATAGTAAAAATCTTCTTTTGAATTTCAGAAGAATTATAAACGATAATTTCTTTATTTGATTTTGTCATAATCTTAATAACAGGTCACGTTTTGTGACCACTTATTCCATTTTTTTTTCTAAGGTTACAAATTGCGACCTCAAGTTTTATAAATAATCTTTTCTAAATTATCTTTTATGAGTTTGTTTAATCTTTCTTCTTCTTTTAATTGTTCTTCAAATTCGGCTTTAAGTGTTGTAAAGCGTTCATTAAAATCAAAATCATCTTCATCATCTGGCAAACCAACATAACGACCGGGAGTTAGCACATAATCAAGTTCTTTTACTCTTTCAACAGATGCGGAATTACAGAAACCTTTTACATCTTCGTACTTATTGGTTGCTGAGCTTGTCGAAGCACGCCAATTGTGGTATGTGCCGGCAATCTTTTGTATATCTTCCTCGGAAAGTTCACGGGTTCTTCTGTTAATTAAAAACCCCATATTACGGGCATCAATAAAAAGTATTTCATCTTTACGGTTGCGGAATTTTCCATTCTCTCTATTGCGGCTTACAAACCAAAGACTTGCCGGTATCTGTGTATTTAAAAATAATTTCGCCGGAAGGTTTACAATGCAGTCAATCAATCTTGCTTCAACAAGAGCTTTCCTTATATCGCCTTCGCCGGAAGTTTTGGAAGTAAGCGAACCCTTTGCAAGGACAAATCCCGCTTGTCCGCTCGGTGCTAAGTGATAAATAAAATGTTGTATCCAAGCATAATTAGCGTTGCTTGCTGGGGGAATGCCGTATTGCCATCTTCCGTCTTTGCGTAAAAGATCACCGCTCCAGTCGCTGTCATTAAAAGGCGGATTGGCAATTACATAATCGGCTTTCAAATCTTTATGTGCATTATTAAGAAATGAGCCTTCGTTGTTCCACTTAACTTGCGAGCTGTCAATTCCACGAATAGCAAGATTCATTTTTGCCAGTCGCCACGTAGTTTGATTGCTTTCTTGTCCGTAAATGGAAATATCGTTTACATTCCCTTGATG
>JAGFIY010000041.1 GCA_024103215.1 Melioribacteraceae bacterium
AAAGTTGCTGCAGCATTAAATTGAAACCCGCTTCGGACAAAAATCCCTTGCGGGTTTTATTTTGTCAACTTTGGTCGGTTTCGTTATTCGACGCGTAATAATTTTTTAATCTATGCCTGATTTGAAGATACCTATAAAGCCCTACAACAATTAATATTATACTTATTCCTAATGCCGCATAACCTGCCCAGGGGATTTCCTTAAAATCTTCCAGTTGTATGAAGGCAATGCCGCCCAAAACCATATACAACGATGTTCTTAAATATGCCATAAATGTTCTTTCGTTAGCGAGCTTAGTGCGTTCCAGAGCAAGATAATCTCGAAGAATAATTTTATCTTTATTATCAAAAACATCCTTGAATAAAGTGAGTCTTCTTATCATTTTTTCACCTTCATAAAAATGTTTTAAAAATCTTTATACCGGCCAAAAGAACAAAATTAATGGTACGGCTGCAATTATAATTAAAATACTTATTGGAATTCCTACTCTAAGATAATCACTAAATTTATACCCTCCTGGCCCTAAAACTAAAGTATTTGATTGATGCCCAATTGGAGTAAGGAATGAAGCTGAAGCACCGACAGTAATCGCCATTAAAAAAGGATCCATTGATAAATTCATACCGGAGGCAATTCCTATTCCAATAGGAGCCATCAGCACCACTGTTGCTGCATTATTTATAACACCGGAAAGCAGCATTGTAATAATTATTATAACAGCTATTAATGCCCAAATTGGAATAACGCTCGACAAGTTCAAAAGCTGGACGGTTATCAATTCGGCTCCACCTGATGTTTCCAATGCTTCGCCCACTGGCAGCATCGCGCCAAGTAGAACAATTACGGACCAATCTACTCCAGTATACATCTCTTTAAGAGGAAGAACCTCCGTCAGTACTATTGCTCCTGCCGCAAGTGTGAATGCAATGTGAACTGGAAGCAAATTTGTTACAACGAGTATGATAGAAAATATAAAAAACAAAAGTGTGATAACTATTCTCTTTTCAAACCCTATCCGCAGTCCTCTTTGTGCAAGCGGAAGACATCCCATAGATTTGATTGATTCGTCCATCGTTTGAGCTCTGCCATGAAGCAAAAGAACATCGCCCGCCCTAAAAATCACGTGATCAAGCCGGTTATGTATGTTCTTTTCCTTTCGAGAAACGGCAAGCAGATTAACACCATATCTACTTCTCATCCTTAACCCGGCTGTAGTACGACCAATCAATGGAGAGTCTGCTCTTACAACAGCTTCGGTTATAGCAATATCGTTTGAACCTACGGCGTCCTTTCGGAAATTCTTATCGCCGACAAGTTTAAGATCTGTATCATTAATAAATGTTTTCAATGCTTCGGTATCTGTTTCGAGAATTATTATATCATTCATTAAAAGTACTTCGTCATCATTAGGTGCATGCATTCTCTTATTGTTCCTAACCAAACCCAAAATTTGTATATCGGCATCTGTCATTTCGAACAATTCCCTTAAACTTGATCCCAACACCTTAGATTCTTTAGTTACTTTTACTTCAGTTATATAATCATCAATATTAAATAACTCTGATTCAGATTTCTTAGCATTTCGCTTTGGTAGCAGCCGCCAACCAATAAATGAAATGAACAAAATACCTATTACCATAAGTCCAACTCCCACAGGAGCAAAATCGAACATACCGAAAGGTTCACCAATATGATCGGCTCTTAGATTCGCTATAATTATATTTGGCGGTGTGCCGATCAATGTAGTCATCCCTCCCAGAAGAGAAGCGAATGCGAGGGGCATAAGGAGCAAAGAGGGAGAGTTATCGTTCTTTTTAGCTAAGTGAATAGCAACCGGCATAAGTATTGCTAAAGCACCTACATTATTCATAAATGCCGAAGCAATCCCTACCAGAAGAGACAATGCAAATATCTGAATCATTAGATTATCTCCAATGTTTGCTACCCATTTCCCCAGCACATCAATCAATCCGGAATTTTCCATTGCTCTTCCGATTATTAAAATTACTGCCACCGTTATAACGGCCGGATGACCAAATCCCGAAAATGCTCTGTCGGCAGGGATTATTCCCAATATCACAAGGTTCAAAAGTGCAAAAAGAGCTACTAAATCATGCCTGAATCTTCCCCAAATAAATAAACCTAATGTGATGATAAGAACTATAAAAACTAAAGCTGCATTCATATCGTTGCCAGTTTTAGAAAATGTTGTTAAAAATTACACATTATTTAGTTTACAGTAAATCATTCCTTACAGCGTTTGTACAAGGCTTATATTCGTTCATAAGAAAATAAATACACCCAAAATTTGAGTATATTGCTTCAGCAAAACATACTTTTGTATGAAATGTTTATTGTTATTGATCAGTTTAGACAACGAGATTTAGAAGTATGATGGAACATCATTTTAAATGCACAAACTGTTCCCGGATATTTGCCGCTGGAACCACTGAGAGAGAGCATATCTATATTTGTCCTGATTGCGGTGAAAGCATAAAGAATTCTCCGCTAAAAGGAGTTCTTACGGTCGAATACGATTATGAAAAGCTGAAAAAGACCTACACCAAAGATAAATTTCTACATTTAACCGCCGGACAAATATGGACTTACCCCGATCTTTGGCCTATGGAATTTAGTAAAATAGATAAATACGACTTAGAGAAATTAGCTCTTCCACCAAATCAAATTTTAAAATATAAAATTGATGGAAGAGAATTATACTTGCAAGACGAAACTCGAAATCCAACATATTCATATAAAGATCGTGCATCAATTTTAGTAGCGCTCAAAGCTAAAGAGCTTGGAATAAATGAGATTGCAGCCGCATCAACAGGCAATGCCGGTTCATCTTTAGCGGGTATTTGTGCACGACTTGGGATCACTTCTCACATCTTTGTACCTAAAAATATTCCGGAAGCAAAACGAATACAAATTCAATCCTACGGTGGGAATATTTATTTGGTTGATGGCGATTACGACCAAGCTTTTGATTTATGTTTGGAGATTTCAAAAAAAAATAATTGGTATAATCGAAACACCGCCTATAATCCGTTAACTATTGAAGGAAAGAAATCCGCAGCATTTGATATTTATATCAATACAAAAGGAGAGATCCCGGATTATATTTTTGTGCCAGTCGGCGACGGTGTAATTATAAGCGGACTTTACAAAGGTTTTCTCGAATTAAAAAAACTTCAGATAATAGAAAAACTTCCCAGACTTATTGCAGTTCAAGCAGGAGGAAGCAGTGCGGTAGTCGATTACCTTTCCACCGGTATTTTCGAATACAAACCGCCAAACACAATTGCTGACAGTATCAGCGCCGGCGCACCTCGCAATCTTTATATGGCTGCAAAAGCAGTAAAAGAATCGAAAGGATATGAAGTTAAAGCAACAGATGATGAAATACTATCTGCCCAAAAAGAACTTGCTCATAAAACCGGATTGCTTGTTGAACCTTCTTGTGCATCAACCTTTGCAGCGTATAAAAAAGAGAAAAGTAAATTTGAGGGAAATAAAAAAATAATGCTGCTTCTGACAGGCAGCGGGTTAAAGGATTTCGCATCGCTTAAACAATGGAATTACAAACCGAAAATAAAAAGTGATATTGAGTGGATAAATATTCTAATAAAAGAGAATTAAAATATGCTCTCCTCTATCACCGGAATTATTTTATCTGCAGGTCTATCTGAGAGAATGAATTCTTTAAAACCATTGCTGAAATTGGGAAATGGAAATACATTCATTCAAAATATTGTTGTTAAACTCACACGAGTATGCAATCAAGTTATCATCGTAACCGGATTTAAAAACAATGAAATAGAAGAGAACTTAAAATCAATTGAAGAAAAAGAAAAAATAAAATTTGTTTTTAACGACAAATATAAATCCGGGATGTTCACTTCACTTCAAAAGGGTTTATCTACGGCCGATTCTAAATGGTATCTTTATCACTTTATCGATCAACCTAGTTTGCCGTTAAATTTTTATTCTGATTTTGTTCATCAAATTGATGATAAATTTAACTGGGTTCAACCGACTCACAACGGTAAGAAAGGTCACCCGATTTTGTTCGATGACTTTGTTAAACAAAGAATTATAAAAAGCGGAATCAAAGATACTTTACGTGATGTTGCACAAGATAAATCAATTAAAAAGAAATTTTGGGAATGCAATACAAATTTGATTTTTCAAGACATTGACACATTGAGTGATTTCCGGGAAATGTAAACTTCGAAAATAGTTTTTGATTTTTTTTGAAGG
>JAGFIY010000056.1 GCA_024103215.1 Melioribacteraceae bacterium
AAAGTTGAAAGTGCCGATCAAGTTAAAGATGTAGAGAAAAATGTTGAGTTGTTGAAAAAAGAATTCAAAGTAAAAAATGATATTTACTTTATGCCGATTATCGAAAGTGCTCTCGGCGTGATAAAGAGCTTTGATATTGCATCAGCTTCAAGATATAATTGTGCACTTGCAGTAGGACTTGAAGATTACACGGCAGACATTGGTGTGGAAAGAACCAATGATGGTAAAGAAAGTATTTTTGCAAGAAGTATGATTGTGAACGCAGCAAAAGCAGCAAAGATTCAAGCTATTGATACGGTCTTCTCCGATGTAACCGATATGGAAGGCTTGAGGCAATCAGTGATTGAAGCAAAATCTATTGGATTTGAAGGCAAGGGATGTATTCATCCTCGACAAGTAAAAATAGTGAACGAAACTTTTTTACCGACTGAATCCGAGATAGAAAAAGCGAAAAAAATTGTCTTGGCGTTTGAAGATGCAGAGGCGAAAGGACTTGGTGTAGTATCACTCGGAAGCAAAATGATTGACGCACCGGTCGTAAAACGTGCAAGAAGAATTGTAAAACTTGCTGAAGAAAATAAGCTCTTGAATAAAAATTGGAGAGAAAAAACAATATAAATTGTTTAATGGTTGCATTGTCAAATGGCTGAGAAAAAAATTAAATATCTAAAATTGAATGACATCGAAGCATATCGAATTTCATTTGCTTTAAGCAATTACGTTTGGAATATAGTTATCAAATGGGACCATTTCGCAAAGAGAACTATTGGTTCACAATTCACTGATGCAATAGATTCAATCTCTGCAAATATTGCAGAAGGATTTGGGAGATATAATAAAAAAGATAAAATCAGATTTTACCGAATTAGCTTTGGATCAATGTATGAATCGCTAGACTGGAATGAAAAAGCTAAAATTAGAACACTTACCTCCGAGGAACAGTACAACCATATTTACACAGAATTGAAAAAATTACCCAAAGCAATAAATAGCTTAATTAATTATACTAATACAAAACTCAGGATTTAGGCTCAAGTACGACAACTAGACAATTGGACAATGCGACAATGAAACTACTTAAAAACCAAGCCGGAAGATTAGTACCCGAAAAAGTAAACAATCAAAAACAAGTTCCTTTTAAAGGTGTCGGAAATTATAAACCGAAAGGAAACAAAGCTAAACCACCAATAAGAAGCTGCGCTGATTATCCGGCAGATGGGAATAAAGTTGTAAAAAATTTGAAAGAAGCCTTAAAGAAAGCCGGACTTAAAGATGGAATGACAATTTCAACACATCATCATTTACGAAATGGTGATGTGGTTACTAATTATCTTTTTGATACAATTGAAGAAATGGGAGTGAAAAATATTCGCTGGTTCCCAAGTGCATCATTCCCCTGTCACGAACATTTAATAAAATATTTAGATGACGGAACAATTCATCACATCGAAGGAAGTATGAACGGACCTCTCGGACGATATACAACCGAAGGCAAGATGAAAGGTGTTGGTGTACTTCGTTCACATGGAGGAAGATATCAAGCTATACAAGACGGTGAAGTGAAAATTGATATCGCTGTAATTGCTGCGCCGACTGCCGATCCGTTCGGCAACGCAACCGGCGATAGAGGTAAATCCGCTTGCGGGCTTTTGGGATTTGCTTTAGCCGATTCTGAATATGCTGACAAAGTTATTATTGTAACTGACAATCTAATTCCGTTTCCCTGCCACCCATGGCAAATTCAAGGAAATAATGTTGATTATGTTGTTGAGATCGATTCACTCGGTGATCCTAAAAAGATTGTAAGCGGTACAACTGAGGTAACTAAAAGTCCCGACAGATTATTAATTGCAGAATACGTTGCACAATTTATGGAAGACTCCGGAATAATGAAAGACGGCTTTTCATTCCAAGCCGGAGCGGGTGGAACAAATTTGGCTTTTGCTGTTTACTTGAAAGAAAGAATGAAAAAGAAAGGAATCAAAGCTCGATTCATACGAGGAGGCAGCACAAAGTATTTAGTGGAAATGCTAGAAGAAGGATTAACTGATTACATACTTGACGGACAAACATTCGACTTGGAAGGTGTCCGCTCAATGAGAGAAAATCCCGGACATGTAAACACTTCCCCATTCACAAGCTATAATTATCACGGGAAAGGAAATTTTGCTTCGATGGTTGATGCTGTTGTTCTTGGTGCAACCGAGGTAGACTTAAACTTTAACGCAAATGTTGTCACACACTCCGATGGGTATTTACTTCACGGTATAGGCGGCTGGCAGAATTGTCTTTTCTCAAAGTGCACAATTTTAGCAATCCCGTCATTTAGAGATAGAATTCCGGTAATTGTTGATGAAGTTACCACGCTTGTTGGTCCAGGTGAATTAATTGACGTAATCGTAACTGAAAGAGGAATTGCAATTAATCCCAAACGAAAAGATTTATTAAAAGCGGTAAAAAGTTCATCGCTTCCAATCAGACCTATTAAAGAAATTTACGATGAAGTAGTTGAACTTTGCGGAGTTCCTAAAAAACCAAAAGCAAACAAAAATAAAGTTGTTGCCGTTATTAAATGGGTCGATGGAACTTTATTGGATTCCGTTTTTCAAATTGAGAAGTAAACTGGGAGATTCCTTATTAAAATAGGAGTGATTAGAGAATAATTGTAATATTAATTCCAGATATTATTTTTCCAAAACCCTAAACTTAAAGTAAAGTACGAGTTATTTTCGGGTACATAGATATTATATTCGGTACATTACAGTTTATAAGAAAACCTCAAGAAACATCTTACCTAAACTGTTAAAAAGATTCAGGTAGAATAAACACCTCCCTTGGGATAATTTCTACCATTCCGCCAGGAGGAGTCCAGAAAAGCCTCAAAGCAATCTGAGTACGTGGACCTTGAAAATAGTCAACTCTTATTGTGTGTACTCCGCTCGTCAATGTTATATCACCATTGCTTTCTCTATAGGGATGAACACCGTCGTTATTTGCTATCTCAATTCCATTTATGTATAAAATTCCACCGTCGTCAGAACCCACTGTAAAATTGTAACTACCTGCTTGAACTATTTCAAGTTGAGCCTCAAATCGAATTCCGAACCACTCTATCAGTCCACCAGGCACTCCGGGAAATCCGTCCGTAAAAGGTCTTGTAGGCACATCAAGTTTAGGAGCGAGAATTAGTGTTTGATAATTCATTTGATCAAAATTTGGAAGTGAAGATGTATTTGTCGGCAGTTGATATACTTTACCTACTAATCCTTTACCTGGCAGCAATTCATCTCCAAAAGCTGAAGAAGAAATAGCATAAATTAGAGCTGACAATAATTCCGAAGTTCCTTTGGGAGTTGTAACTTTAACCGAGTACGCCTCACCTGTTGTATCTAGAGTGGTTGGAACAATAACAGTTATTTTTGTTGCGATTACAGATTCAATTGCTGCACTTATTTCTACTGAAGTTGCCACATTTTTAAACTTAACAATTAGATTTTCTGTAGTTTGCCCAAAATTTTCACCTGATATATAAAGGTAACCTTCCGGAATAACTATCCGCGGAAATACACTTGTAATCACCGGTGCGGCGGGATATTCTTCATCGACAGGATCTGTCGAACTATTTTCGTCGCACGAAATAAATAGAATCACGAGAAAAAACAGATACATCGTACATTTAAGTAACGATTTCATGCTTGACCCACTTTTTAAGTTTTTGAATTACGATCTAATTACATAATTGATTTTAATGTGGGATTTTTTTAATCCAATCTCAATGGATATTATTTGACTTTGTATAACAAGAGAGAATATCTTTTATTCATTATTATATCATTTAGTTTTTGCGATATTCCTATTTACTTTTTATATATCTTTGCAAAAAGAGGATAATAAGATGGAAAAAATACTCGCTAGATTAAAGACAAATTCAATCATTACCCTGATGCTCGGAATACTATCCTTAACTTGGGTGGTTATAGATTATTTCGTAATCGAAACCATTGTGAAAGAAGGTCTAACTAAATTTAGTCTGGAGTGGATGTTGCTACAATTCAGCGGAGTTGCTGTGATCTGTTTCGCCGTCTCAACATTTATCACTTTATATTATTCTACAAGAGTTGTGATGAAATTCAAGAAATCCGCGAAAACAGAAGCTGCTTTAACAGATGCAAACAAAGATAATATTGATATCGAAAAATAAGCCGAGAATGGATATCCTCGGCTTTTAATTAATGACGGAAATGGTTTAGTGATACTGTTAACCCTCAATAAACTTATTTTAATTCAATCTTCTTCTATTATCAATCACGTTGATCTAGATTATTTTATTAACATTAATTTTTTCGTTTGCACATAATTGTTTGTTTCCAATCTATACAAGTAAATTCCACTAGCTAAACTCCCTTCACTTTCTCCTGCATTAAATTCAACAGAATAACTACCAGCGTTTAACTCAGCATTAATAAGTTCGGCTACCTCTCTGCCGAGAATATCGTATATTTTTAATGAAACACTTCCGCTTTGCGGGATTGAAAATCTAATCACTGTCGCAGGGTTAAACGGATTGGGATAATTTTGATATAAACAGTAATCGTTCGCAATTGCATTTTCTTCCTCCACAGAAGTTGCGATTCCTAATTCTGAAGCTTTCATCTTGTAAATACCCGGTCCATTCATTCCAATTAATATAAACTCCCCGTCAAAAATCATTGAAAGAACTCTGTCAATATTAGTGATCCCTTCATTGTAATCAGTAAAAATTTCACCACCGTCAACGCTGTAAGCAAATCCATTTTTTCCTTGGAAAACATTATCCCCATTAACGATCAATGATGCAGTCAAATAAGGATCTTTTTCTTCCCAAGATTCACCATTATCATTACTTAACCACAATTTGCCTGCACCAACCCAAAGTTCATCTTTATTTTCCGCATAAGTAAAAATTCCCGATCCATCTCTATCATAACCAGTTTGATTCCAAGTTTGTCCATCATCATCTGAATAATAACCGCTTATGTACAATCTACCTGAACTCGACTTAAACATTGATCGAGTATTTTTAAATGGAAAGTGATTCACTTCGTTCCACGTTACTCCACGATCGTTGCTTTGAAAGAATTTTTGAAAAGATGAATATGCATACATCAAATTTGGATTTACATATAATATTTCAGTCACTTGTCCCGCCGATAGATCAGATGCATTCCAGGTTGTCCCGTTATCGTCAGAATAATAAATTGACTTTCCTTCAAATGAGAAAATGACTCCGGCAAATAATCTCGAACCATCAGATTCAAGCGCAGCAATTCCGGATGCATTAATGGAAAGATTATTCCATGTTTCTCCTTTATTGTCGCTTTTTAATAACTGACCGTTAGTTCCTGCAAAAAAACTGCCTTGAAATATCATCATTTCATGTATGATTGAATTGTTAACATTTGTGCCGTAAACTTTTGTCCATTGTGCATTAGTCTTAACAGCAAAAATTGATAATATTAGGAAACAAACTTCAGCAACATAATATCGATTCATATGATCCCTCTTTTATAATTATTCGGTTGTAGCTTGATTAAAAAATTATTTTAATACATTGTATCCATTTTTGTGCCGAACATTATTGCCAAAATTAAAACTTAATCGAATGATGTGTTGCTTGTGAGCGACATTTCTTAATTTTCAAAGTCGCAAATCAAGATCAATTATTTTTATGATCAACCATATATTTTTCGATCTTCAGAAATATTGTTTCGCTTTTCAAATGAACAGTTCAAGGATCTTTTGTAATTATTAATTTGTATTTTAGTGGTGTTAGAAGAATTTAAGTATCAGTTAATTTTATTCATTTATAATTTTCAGCTAAGAAAAATTCATTTATGAAGAAAATCGGTTTAGCACTTGGCTCAGGCGGAGCAAGAGGTTTAGCTCACATAACAATATTCGAAGCATTCGAAGAATTGGGTATTTCCCCTTCCATTATTTCCGGAACCAGCGTGGGAGCTGTGATAGGGACTGCAATCGCTGCAGGTTTCTCAACAAAAGAAATAAAGGAATCTATTTACAACAAACTTCTTTCTAAAACTGGAAACTTTTGGGAAGTTTTTAAAAACTCCGACTTTAAGAAAATTCTTGATTTTGTTGACGTTGAGATTAAGCCTGGCGGAATACTTAAAGGGGAAAAATTTCTTAGTTATCTTTCAGAAGAAATCGGCGTTGAAAAATTCGAGGAATTAAAAATTCCGTTAAGTGTTGTTGCAACTAATTTATATACAAGAGAACAAGCTGTTTTTGACAGTGGCGATCTTTATTCCGCAGTTAAAGCAAGTTATTCTCTGCCAGGAATATTCACTCCCGTTACGCGAAATAAATATCTTTATGTGGATGGTGGGTTAGTGAATCCTCTTCCTTTTGATATTATCAAAGAGAAATGCGATGTAGTTATTGGTATTAATGTCCTTGCTAAATCAAAATTTAAAACACACACCGAAATGCCGCCGGCTTACGAAGTTCTGTTTTCGACATTTCAGATAATGCAGAATTCTATATTAAGTGAGAAACTTAAGCACGTTCAACCCGATATTTTAATCAATACCGATATTGAAGATGTAAGAGTTTTTGAATTTATGAAGGCTGAATACATTTACAAAGAATCAAAGAAATACAAATCGGAACTGAAGAAAAAATTGGATAAAATTCTCAAATAACTTTTGCCGGAATTTTGCTCATCGCTCTCTCACTTATTGCTGTAATTGTCAGTGAAGGATTCACACCTGGATTTGACGAAATCATAGAACCGTCACAAACGTACATATTGTCATAACCAAATATTTTATTTTCTTTGTCTATTACTCCGTGCTCCCGACTTGCTCCCATCACTGCTCCGCCAAGAATATGTGCAGTAGTGGGAATACCAAGAATAATTTCACTTAATAAT
Source organism: Melioribacteraceae bacterium (assembly GCA_024103215.1). Classification (GTDB taxonomy): domain Bacteria; phylum Bacteroidota; class Ignavibacteria; order Ignavibacteriales; family Melioribacteraceae; genus JAGFIY01. The sequence continues at coordinate 6,932 of JAGFIY010000056.1, forward strand.
GCTCCAGGAGTACCGTTTACTTTTTCTGCAAATTTAGAAGCAAATTCTTTTGCTTCTGGTAAAAATGCTGTCGGAAGCTCTCCTTCACCTCTTTGTGATTTCATTCTGAAGATGCCCGGTTTAAACTTTATTGTTCCATTTATGCTTCGCATAAACAATAAAATTTGTGTTCGCTCAGCCCAATTTCTAACTGTAAACAATCTGAAATATTTTACCGGGTGCTCAATTACTTCAAGTATTGCATGCGATAATCTTGAGAAAAAGTTTCTTCCTACGGTTAAGGGTGCCATTTGTAAACGCCAGAAACCTGAACCGGAAGGATATCTTACCGGCTCAAGATGACTGTGTTCATCGGTGTGTAAAATTGAACTTATGGCAATCCCATCAGAAAATTTGTATTTACTGTCCGGGATTACAACTCCCATCAAACTTTCGGAGTTCGTTCGTACGAATTCACCAACTCTATCAGAAAGATTTGGCAGTGATGAATTCTTCAGTTTTAACAGCAGTAGAACAGTTCCAAGTACACCTCCGGCAAAGACAATTCCTCCGGCTGTAACATTCCCTTTTTTCTTAATCCATTTTGTCGAGGATTTCCACTCAACTTTATAACCGGTTTTCTTCGATATTTCATATGGTTCAACATTGAACACTTCTTTCTCTGCAAGAATTTCAGCACCTTTTTTTTGAGCAAGGAAAAGATAATTTTTATCAAGTGTGTTCTTTGCGTTTTCACGGCAACCGATCATACAGCCTCCGCAGAATGTGCATCCGCTTCTATCAGGCCCTTCACCGTTAAAGTAAGGATCTTTTACGGTTCTATTTGTCTCACCAAAAAACACACCGACGTCTGCCGGTTCAAATCCATCTGTTTTGTTAATTTCCCTCGCAATCTCGTTCAGTACCTTATCACCTATTTCCATTCTCGGATTTTTTGCAACCCCGAGCATCTGTTTTGCGATTGAGTAAAATTCACGAAGTTCATTTTCCCAATCTGCTAAGCCTGACCAATTCCCTGAACTAAAAAATTCCCGTTTAGGAACAGGCAAAGTATTTGCGTAAACTAGGGAACCACCGCCGACACCAACTCCTGAAAGCACTCCGACATGTCTGTAAAAAGTGATCTTAAAAAATCCATAACATTTTAAGAATGGAATCCACAGCCATTTTTTTATGTTCCAATTTGATTTTGGAAAATCTTGTTGTTCGTACCATTTACCTTTTTCTATCACAAGGACTTTATAACCTTTTTCAGTAAGACGAAGTGCAGCTACAGAACCACCGAAGCCGCTTCCTATGATTATAAAATCATAATCGAATTGTATGTTTTTATTCAATTGACTTGATTGTTTTTGGGGACTAAAGTTAATTGATTAAATTAAAGAATCCAACTGGGTTTATTTTGAACCTTTGAATTTTACGATTCCGCCGCCAAGCTCAGCGAACCAAATGTAGCCTGCTTTATCACGACTTGCATCCGAAATATTATTTACAATTATTCTCGAGTTTTCTTTGTTATAAAGAGTAACAGCTCCAGAAAATTTGTTCACAAATATTCCACCTTCTGTTAACAGCCAAACGTAGTTCAATTCGTCGCAAATAATCCGGTTAACTTTTTTCAATTGTGAATCAAAGTTCGGTACTCTCCATTGCCCTGAAGAAAAGTAACTCACATTCTCAGTTTTGTTCTGAATAGGAACGTGTGCTGCCCAGATTTCACCGTTTTCTCGAATCGAAATATCTTGGATTTTATTGTTTACTAACGCGCCATTATCTTCCGAGTAAATAGTAAAATTATTCCCGTCAAACATTGCAATGCCGTTGTCTAAAGTTCCTATCCACTTTTTATTGAATCCATCCACAGCGATTGATGTTATATATCTTCCGGGAATTTGAGAATTATCCGGGAAATATAAGTGCCAAGTTCCGGAATTATAACTTGCAAGCCCATTATCTGTTGCAATCCAAAAGACTCCATTTAAATCTACTTCTATATCTTCGATATAATCTGATAAAAGCGGTGAATTAGTCTTTGTAATCAATTCCCAAGAGTCATTGATAATTTTAACTATGCCTGCAGTTGTTCCAACCCAGATTTCATCTCCGTTCGAAATAATTTTTTGTATTCGTTCGCTTGGCAGAATTGAATTTGAAGGACTAAAAGTCAACCAATTTTCATAATCATAATATATAAAACCTTTATCCTGAGTACCGATCCACAAATTATTATTTTTATCAAATTCAATAGTCGAGATAAAGTTGGATGACATACCAGAATTTCCGCTGTGATAATCTACCCAAAGAGAAGTATCAGCTAGTGTTAAAACTGCATGAGTAATTTTGTTGCTTAGTACAGTTGATATCAAACTATCAGATCTATGATTTTCTTTCACAAATTTAATTTTATATTCCATTGGGAATAGATCGACCAGAGTATCAGGAGTAATCTTTCCTGTGAACTCGTCGTTAAGATAAATATCAGCACCTTCCGGCACACTTAAACAACTTATTTTTCCCCTCATTTTTGGATTTGAATAGTAATCGACGAACAGTTCTTGAACCTCTCCGTCAATGGCAGACAAAACTATAAAAGTATCTCTTAACAATTCGTTTTTCAACGTAATAACATAAAGACCATCCTGCAGCCATTTTAGGGTATCGGGAGTAAAATAGCCTGTATTTATTTCGTTCAGATATATCTGTATTCCGTGAGGGTTTGAGTCAACAAAAATCATCCCGTTGTGAACTCTTCCTTCAGGCTTTGTTGAAGAAAGTTCTTCGTCGCAACTAGTGACTGCAGTAATAAAAACAAGAAAAAGTAGGAATAATATTTTATTAAGGAAAGTTTTCATTTACTTGCCTGGGAGATAGCCAAAACTTGTTATATAATTTGTTCTAAACTCAATCCTAAAATCTTGTCTGACAAACGAACCGAACAATCCCATTCCGCCTTCTATGTTATTGAAATCAATATCATCAATTCTGATTGTATAATCATCCAATAAATTTTGAGATGAAGCATAATAACTTGAAAGATTTTTATCATAGACTAAAAATGATGCTTCGGCGTAAAGAATTCTATAATTGTTTTTTTGAGGATCGTCTTTTGAAATATCTTCAATTGCATTTCCTATAGCATCCAAATAGAAATACATATGATCTTCAAATGTAGGCTTTGGATAAACTTCTTCAATGAATCCGTGCTCATCAGATAGAGCTGTTGGCAACGATTTCTTAAATAAATGTTCAACTCCATTATCATCTCGCTTTGTGTAATGAAGAGTCAATTTCGGTTCAACAATCCTCTCTCCTTCAGTAAATATCCATTCGAATGCTATGTATTGTTTTCCCGGTTCGCTTGGCGGTATGAAATAATCTATCTCAAATTCCAAATGTGAAGGAGTTTTTGTCGAGGAATACAGTCTTTTACCATCGCTCAATATTGCTTCAATCTCAATAAATTGTTCGGCTCTAGGTTTGAAATCATCAATGTAATAAGCACGTATCGGTGTGTTGTATCTTGCAGTATCATCTCTCTCAATTAGAGTATCGCGGAAAAAATAAACCTTATCATTGTATCTCGGATCATCCCAAAGTCTAATTTCTGCACCTGTGAGGAAAGGATCAGAGCCATCTTCTAATTGATTTAAGGGATAACTTTTGAACAATCTTGCAATTTGAAGTGTCGAATCACCTCTTATGACACAATTTAGAGCATACTGTTCTCTGAAATCAGCAGCAGGATCAACATTTTCCTCGCAAGAAACTACAATAAAGAAGATAATAATTAATAACGATATAATTTTCGATCCGATCATATTTCCAGCTTTAATGTAGCAGTTGTTAAAAACGGAAGCATATTAACCCTCTCTCCCGTTGTACGGTCCAGGTAGAATAAATTTGCACGATCATAAACGTTTAGTATGCTTATATCCGCATAAATTTTCAATACCCATATTTCTATTCTTTTTGATAAACTAAAATCCATTCTATGATAATCAGGAAGCCGTTTTGAATTTATATCACCCAGCAGCAAATAAGGAGAATAACCCACATATTGATCAAAATACGAATAAAGCTCGTCAAAAAAGAATTTATCATAATAACCCAGAGAAGGAGTAAACGGTAATCCAGAATTATAAAACCATTGAACACTTGCTTTCCACCCCTTGCCTAGATTATACTCCGCAAGTAAGCTTAAATTATGTCTCGCATCATATTTTGGCTCATACTTCCAACCTTCTACAGTTTTATAAGACCATCCCAACGTATATGCGCTAGATATACTAATTGGGTCATCAGTGTAACGTATTAAAAATTCCCAGCCATAGGATTTTCCTGAACCAGAAATAAGATCAGGATCGGTATCATAAATTTTATTTTGATTTATAGTTGGAAGATGTTGCATAAGTTTATAATAACCCTCCACAGAAAATGTAAAAGGTTTCCATATTTGCAGATCAAATCCACTGCTGAAATGTGTTGCTCTAGCCGGTTTTAAATATTCGGGTATTAAATACCATGGTTCGAAAAGGGAAATCACTTCGTTTTCATCACTTATAGTTGTCAATCCTTGCTGATACCTTCCGGCAGACGCTTTTAATCGGATCCACTTAAAGGGCAGCCAAGTCACATTCACTCTAGGTTCGAAGAAAAAATTCCCGGCTGATTTATATCCTTCAAGATTCACTCTGCTTCCTATATCAAGTCCAAAATTTTTGTTCCGTATATATTTATAACGACCGTATACACTTATGTTGGCTGCAAAATCTGATCTATCTGAAAACAATCCATTTCTATGTATGTAAAATATTTTTGATTTTATTGATGTAATACTCAACCCAACGCCAAGTTCATCATTGCTGTCGTAGATGTACGTAAAATCAAACCTCAATGAAAGATCAGTTAATTCGTTTTTTAGAGGTTTCCCGCCGCTTAATTTTGGATCGACCTCACCGGTAAATTGACTTATATAAATATCAAACTCCGAATAAAGAGGAACATCATAAACTTGAAAGCGTTTGAATCCAAGAATATTATTTGACCAGCTTATATCTTCCTTATAAGGAGAATCGTGTTTTATTTTGTCGCTGCTGAAAAAACCGTGAAGTATAAATTTCGAATCATCAATGAAATCCGGATTATAATAATTTACTTTAAATGATAAATCGTAGAAATCAATAGGCAAATTTTTATCATTAAGAAAATTTTTTAGAACATTGTTCGAATAACTTTTCCTACCCGTTAGCATAAAGGATCCATCAGGAATTGGACCGTAAACAGCAGATTTAGCAGTCAAGAAACTCCCCGCTGCACTCCCGCCGAACCTGTTCTTATTCCCTTCTTTAGTGTTAATTTTCATCACGGAAGAAATTCTTCCGCCAAATTCGGTTGGAAAGGCACTCTTATAAAACTCGGCACTGTTTATCATTTCCGGGTCAACAACGCTGAACATTCCTAATGCGTGAAAAGGATTATAAATCGGAACTCCATCTATTAGCACAAGATTTTGGTTGCTTGCTCCCCCTCTTACATAATATCGGGCAGAAACGTCTCCTGTTGAACTTACTCCTGGGAGAAATTGCAGCGATCTAAAAATATCTGCTTCAACTCCTTTTGGAAGTGTTTCAAGACTTTGGACTGAGATCAATTCTTTTCCTAAATCAGTTTCATTTTGTTCAATAGGAACACTACCTATCTTCTCAACTGTTTGGATTTCAATGCTTGTAGGTACAAGAAGGATTTCGATCTCGGTTATCTTATTTGCGTCAATGAATACCCGAAGATTTTTACTAATATAACCGACATAAGAAACCAGTAAACTATATTCCTTATCACCGGGAATAGATGAAATGAAAAAATGTCCGTTTTCCTCGGTTGAAGCGCCGGTATTAAGATCTTCAATAAGGATATTGCAAAATGACAAAGGTTGACCACTAAGCGAATCGGAAACAACACCACGCAATTTACCGTATTTGCTTTGTGTAAAATTATTTTCGGTAGTTAAAAGAAAAATTGATACGAAAAACATCCCGAAAACAAGCAGTTTATTTCGGATGTAAAATTCTCTCATCATCAAGTTATAGATCAGAAATTCTTTACCCTAATTCAAGATAAAAATAAATATCTCTATTTTTTATCGAGATACCTTTTATACTTGAATAAGCCATGACTCTGTGTGCCAATCCAAATATTTCCATTTGCATCTAAAATACTGCAAATAATGTTATCGGTCGTTAATCCTGTAGTGCCGCGTCTATAACTTTTAACTTGTGCGGTGTTAAAGAATGTATGTAATCCATCGTTTGTAGATACTAACTTTTCGCCTTCGTCCGTAACATTAATATCATAAATTGTTCTACCAGCAAAGAATGGATAATTAACGATGAATGTTTCGCTTGTATAATCGTAACTCATCAAGCCGCCCCAAGCTCCTAACCCAACGTTATAGGATAGCCCGAACCAAATTCTTTCTCCGTCATGATTTACTGTGTTGAACAAGTTATTGGGATTTTCTAGAGGATCATAATCGAAAAACCATTTTCTCCACTCGCCTCCATTTAAACGTCCTATTCCGGTCATTGTAGTAGTAACCCAAATTTTCCCTTTAAAATCCTTCATAACATCCGTTGTAACATCCCCCGGAAAATTTTCGACCGATGCATCAAACAATTCCCATCTTCTATTCGCATAAAGAACAACTCCTTTTGTTGTTGCAATCAACAATGAATCATTCCCTATATAATCTAAACCTTTTACTTCAGCTGAGTTAGGAACTCCACCTATTCCGCTCCAGCTTATTCCATCAAATTTTACCGCCCCGGTGTTTGTGCCAATAATAATTTCACCGAATTCACCGAGTTCCATAACAGATACATTATCGCTTATCAAACCTGAATTAGATTCGTTATAATTTATCCACTCAGCACCGGTAAATTTTGAAATCCCAGCATCTCTGGACGCTACCCATAAAAACCCTTGATGATCGATAAGAAGATCGGTAATCTGATAACTTTGAACACCTGAATTAACCGGGGTATAATCAACCCAAATTGAAGTATCTCTTAACGACATTGCCGCATCAACCATAATATTGCTCATAACGGTAACCAAAAGACTGTCATCCCTGCAGTTTTCTTTTACATATTTAACTTTATAAATACCTGGAATTAAACCTTTCATTTCTGCAGGTGTTTTCAATCCGGTATCATCATCGTTTACAAAAACTTGTGCTCCGGTTAAGTTTGTTGTAAAAATAATTCCTCCCAGCATTCTAGGATTTGAATGATAATCTATAAATATACTCTTTGGTTCAGATTCTAACACCCGAATTGAAAATGAAGTATCGCGATAAAGATTTTTTTTCAACGTGAATACATATTCCTTTTCTTCGAGCCAGCCTAAACTATCCGGTGTAACCAATCCCGAATTCCTACCGTCCTCATAAATCTTTGCTCCCGGAGGATTGCTCTCAATTGATACGAAACCAATCGGAACGGGTTCGGAGGGTGGAGAGGTTGAAACTTCTTTTTCACAAGAAATAAACAGAAAAGAAATTAAAACAAATGATAAAATCAATAAAGTGATTCTCGTGATCATTCTTCCTCAATCAAAGTAAATTTCTTTTATAGTGAACCATACCTGCATTTGGTGTTATTATCCAAATACTTCCGTCTGCAGAAACCTCTGCTTCTTCAATTTGTCTTGAGGGAATATTGGAATTAAGCGTATGAAATCGTTGAAGAGGTCGACCTGATTTATAGATATATAATCCATCATCTGTGGAAATATATTTTTCGCCGTCACCTCTTACAATAATATCTGATACATTTTTACCCCAAATTTCCGGAAAGTAATAATAAAAATAACCGAAACGAACATCATAGCGCGATATACCGCCCTTTTGTCCGTAAGATGGGATAAATGAATGTCCCATAAATAAATAATCACCATCGAATACTAAACAATTATAATTATTCTCTTTTCTGTCGCGAAGAATACCATCAACCATAAAGTCGAAGTTAAAACTTTTCCAATACTGTTTGTTCCACTTTGCTAATCCTTTGCCGTAAACAGAGACCCATATATGACGATTATGATCTTGTGCAATCCCGGTTATATCATTACCTAAAGGGAATCCTTCAGTGGAAGGATGACTAATAACTTCCACAAAATCACCTTCCCTTTTTACTAAACCTTCCTTTGTACCAATCCAGAGAATTCCGTCTCTATCTTCGAAGATGGCAGTGACGTGTTTTGATGGAAGTCGTTGATACAAAACTGTGTAAAGCCCATCGCTGAATTTTGTAAGGCCGTCAAGACTGCCGATATAAACATCCCCGGATTCCGTTACTTCTATAGCAGTGATATAGTTTGAGAATAATTCAGAATTCTCCATATTGTAATTTACCCAGTTAATACCGTCATATTTAACAACACCTGCATCTCTGGTGCCTATCCAAATATTATTTTGTTTATCAATTGCGATACAACTTAGCAGATTGCTTGGTAATCCTGAAGTGTTGGTTGAATAGTCAACCCAAACAGAAGTGTCTTTCAGCACTTTTGGAGCATCCATATAAACATTGCTCGTTATAGTAACCGTAAGACTTTCTGCACGGCACTGTTCGCGTTCATAGAGGATTTCATAGTCCCCCGGAATCAATCCTTTTATTGTATCGGGCGTATACTTGCCAGTAAATTCGCCGTTAAGAAAAATCTTTGCACTGTCCAGATTTGTTTTACAAAAAATACCGCCTAGCATTCTCGGGTTTTGATGATAATCGATAAACACATTTTTCTTTTCATTAACGTCAACATTCACAGAAAACGAAGTGTCGCGGTAAAGGTCGAGCTTTAATGTAAACATGTATTCTCTTTCTTCCAGCCAGCCCAAACTATCAGGAGTTCTTAACGAAGTGTTTCTGCCGTCCTCATAAATTTTAGCGCCGGAAGGATTACTTTCGATTTTAATAAATCCAAGTGGAATTGGTTCCATAGGCGGACTTGTAGAAACTTCTTTTTCACAAGATGCAAAGAATAAAACTGCAGCAATTATTAATATTAATAAAATTCCCTTTTTCATAAATCAATTACCGGTTCCTATTCTATAACCCAAAGATTTTATATAATCATCATCAAACAAAATTGCAAAATTGTCAATTACGTAAGATCCGAAAACACCAAACCCTCCATCAATGTTTGAGAAATCAAGCTCATCTAGGCGTATTGAGAATGAATCATCAATTCGACTTACGCTGGAATAATATCCGGAAAGATTTCTATCAAACACTTTTAATTCAACAGTGATTGCAAAAATTATATAATTCTGTTTATTCTCATCCCCTTCCGAAATACCAAGAAGAATCTCTTCGATAATGCTGCTCGGAATTTGAAGAATTGGTGTTTTCCTCGGAATGGGATAAACAGGAGTTCTGTTCCCGTTTTCTTCAACATATTGAATAGGAATTTCTTTTGTGTATCGCACACTTACCCCGTCTTCAATTTTTCTGTAATTCAAAACTATCTTTGCGGAAAATAACTGTCCAGAAAAAGCCGGTATCCAAGATATATTTACATTTCCTCCATGACCTGTAGGGAATGATCTATCGCTTGATGCAAAATTGAATTCTACTCTTTCGGGTACATTAGTTGAAGATTTCAATCTTCTGCCATTTGGAAGCAATGTTTCCATCTCAATGAAATCTCCCGAACGGGGTTTATAATTATTGATGTAATAAAAATTAACCGGTGTGTCATAGCGGGAATTATCAGTTCGTTCTATCGATGAATCTCTGAAAACATAAACACTGTCACCCACCCACATTCTTATAAATGAATTATGAATAAACGGATCGGTAGTATTTTCGTATGGATCGAGATATGACACATCGTAACTTTTATATGTTGTTGCGACTTGAAATGCGGTATCGCCTCGTACAACACAATTAAACGAATACCTCTCATCGTAATCAGCTCTAGGCGAAAAAGGTTCATCGCAGCTTATAACAATAAACAATGCAGCTAAGATAAATAGATAAAATTTTTCGATTTTCATATTTCCACCTTCACAGTTGCCGTGGGCAAAAACGGCAGCATATTTACTTGCTCGCCCGTTGATCTATCGAAATAGAATATATTCTCACGGTTATAAACGTTAATTATGCTGAAATCAAGAGATAATTTTGCAAACGAGAATTCGAATTTTTTGGATAAACTTAAATCGAGTCTATGATAATTAGGAAGTCTATGATAATTCTTATCACCCAAAACCGAATAAGGGATATAATTTTCATAAATATCCCAAGGACCTCTAAAGTCCGACATAAATAATTTATCATAGTAACCGATTATAGGAGTAAAAGGAAGTCCCGTATTGAATACCCAAATTGCGCTAGCATGCCATCCAGCGCCGACATTTACCTCAAATGTTAAATTAAGTGCATGTCTTGAATCATATCGTGGATAGTAAAGCCAGCCTTCAACTTCCTTGTAAGAATAAGATAGCGCATAAGACGCAGTAATGCTGATCGGTTCTTTAGAATATTTTATCTGAGATTCAATTCCATAACTATCTCCGTCACCACTTAATAGATCAGGATCTTCTTCGTAACGTTTATTATCATTTATTGATGTTATATTATCGAGTTTCTTATAATATGTTTCAACTCCAAGTTTGATTGCTTCGCTTAAAATTAGATCGACACCAAGAGTATAATGAGTTGATCTAGGTGTTTCAAGATAATCAGGAACTATAACATAAGGTTCGAAAAGTGATATCACCTCGTTCTCGCTTGAAATTGTTGTTAGCTCCTGCTGATAAATTCCGAAAGCAGCTTTGAAAGAGATAAGGTTGATCGGTCTATAGGTTAAACTGATTCTTGGTTCAATAAAAAAATTACCGTCCTTGGATAGCCCGGTCAAGTTCATCCTCCCGCCGAAATCGGCACCGAATTCTTCCCATTGCAGAAGTTTATATTTTGCATACACGGAAAGATTTGCGCCTGTAGAATGAATATCGGTAAGAACACCTGCTCCGTTTTCAAGATATAGTTTTGTATCAACCGTGTTTATGTGGATGCCGGCTGCCACTTCATCGCGGTCATCGAATATATAATTGAAATCAAGTTTAAGCGTTAAATCCCTAACTTCATTTTTCCTCGGTTTAACAGAACTTAAGTTCGGAATCACTTCCCCGTTAAAATTACTCATTGATAAGTTTATCTCAGAAAAGAGCGGACTATCATAAACTTGAAACCAAGAAAATCCGAGCACATCGTTTGACCAAGAAAAATCTTCTTTTAGAGGATTATCATTTTTTAGTTTATCCCCGCTAAAAAAGCCGTGAATTACAAATTTAGAACCGGGGATAAAAGAAGGATTTCCATAATTTAACTTAAATGACAGATCATAAAAATCGAATGGTGCAGTTTGATCGTTTAGAAATTTTTTCAATATATCAGTGTTGTGACTTTTTCTTCCTGTAACTATGAAAGAACCGTATGGAATGGGTCCTTCCACTAATCCTTTTGCTGTAAGCAGACTCGCCGTTGCTGTTCCGCTAATGCGATTTTTATTTCCGTCTTTGGTAACAAGTTTCAAAACAGATGATAGTCTTCCGCCGAACTCAGAAGTGAATCCACCTTTATAAAACTCCATAGTATTAACCATGTCGGGATCAATTACGCTGAACAATCCCAAGGCATGAAAAGGATTATAAATTGTTGCTCCATTAAGAAGCACCAAATTCTGATTGCTCTCGCCGCCCCTCACATAATATCTTGCCGAAACATCACCTGTTGATCTTACACCCGGAATATACTGCAGTGAACGAAACACATCTGTTTCAACGCCTTTAGGCATCATCTCAAGTTCTTTAACTGCTATTCTCTCCAAGCCTATATCCGTGGCATTATATTCAGCAACCTTCTGCCCGATCTTTTCAATTGTTTGGAGTTCAATGCTGGCGGGATTTAATTTGACATCAAGCTCAGTGATGTGATTTGGCTGGACAACAAATTGAAGCGACTTACTTTCATAGCCGACATAAGACACAAGCAGTTTGTAAGTCTTGTTTGCCGGAATAGAACTGATATAAAAATAACCTCTGTCGTCAGTGGTTGCCCCGGTTTTAAGTTCTTCAATAAAAACGTTTCCGTATGCAAGCGCTTCTCCGTTTAGAGAGTCGGTAACAACTCCTCGTAATCTACCGGTATCTTGTGCGTGAAGATCAACCGAGGTAAGCGTAAAAATGAAGAATAAAAGAAATGCTGCAATACACTCATGCAGCCGGATGCTGCTCTTTTTAACTACCATTTCCCCCCTCAATCAATAATAGGAGATAAAACAAATTATACAATTTAATTATACTTTAGAAACTACTTGTACAAATTACATAATTGGTTATTAAATTACATTACAAAGTATTCTATATATTTTCTTCATTCAATGCACAAAAAGAGTAGCTGTATCTCCTGCTAGTTTTCAAGGGTCGATAAATTTCCGGGATCTTGGCCGAGCGCTTTTGCTTTCAACACTCTTCTCATAATCTTACCGCTTCTTGTTTTGGGAAGCGAATCAACAAATTCGATGCTTTCCGGTTTAGCGATGGGACCAACTTCGTGCCCAACATGCCGCCTCAACTCTTCGGCAAGTTCATGCGATTTCACAAAACCGGATTTTAATATTACATAAGTATGTATCGCGTTCCCTTTCACTTCGTGAGGCAGACCTATTGCCGCTGCTTCCGCAACAGCGCTATGGCTTACAAGCGCACTCTCGATTTCCGCAGTTCCCAATCGGTACCCGGAAACTTTAATGACATCATCTACCCTTCCGATTACCCAGAAGTATCCGTCCTCATCTTTCTTTGCGCTATCACCGGTTAAATACATACCGGCATATTTCCCCCAATATTGTTCTTCATATCTTTTATCATCTTTGTAAATTGTTCTTATCATTGCAGGCCAAGGAGTTTTAATCACAAGATATCCTTCTTCATTAGGCTTAACAGATTCCCCTTCCTCATTTACGACATCCATAACAATTCCCGGGAAAGGTTTTGTTCCCGAACCCGGCTTAAGGGGAACACAGGGCATTGGAGTTATCATGAACATGCCGGTTTCCGTCTGCCACCAAGTATCCATAATTGGACAGTTTTCTTTTCCCACAACAGTATAGTACCATTTCCATGCTTCAGGGTTGATGGGTTCGCCTACCGATCCTAATAAACGAAGCGATGACAAATCATGCCTTGTAACCCATGCATCTCCGAAACGCATTAATCCTCTAATTGCGGTCGGGGCAGTGTACAAGATATTTATGCCGTATCTTTCAATCATCTGCCACCAGCGGTTGGGATAAGGATGGGTTGGAGCGCCTTCGTATAAAAATGAAGTTGCACCGTTCAACAAAGGACCGTAAACAATATAACTATGACCGGTAATCCATCCCGGATCAGCCGCACACCAGTAACGGTCTTCATCGTGAATATCGAACACATATTTTAATGTAGCATAAACGCCAACCATGTAACCGCCGTGTGTATGTAGAATAGCTTTTGGTTTTCCTGTAGTACCAGAAGTATAAAGTATGAAAAGCGGATCTTCCGAATCCATCTCTTCCATCTCGCAAGATCTGTTTGCTATTGGCATATTCATAAGCTCGTGATACCACATATCTCTTCCTACTTCCATTTTAACATCCTGGCCTGTACGTTTTACAACCAGCACATGTTCTACACTGGCTGCTCTTTCGAGAGCTTCATCTGCAATATCTTTTAACTTAACAATCTTACCTCTTTGGTATGCGCCATCGGCAACAATTAAAACCTTCGAATGACTGTCTTCAAGTCTTTCATGAAGAGCTTCGACCGAAAAACCGCCGTAAACTACCGAATGTATAGCACCGATTCTTGCACAAGCGAGCATCGCCATAACAATCTCGGGAACACGTCCCATATAGATAGTGACCCGGTCGCCTTTTTTAACGCCCATACTTTTGAGAATATTCGCGAATTTACAAGTATCCCTGTGAAGCGCATAATAAGAATATGCTTTAAACTCTCCATTCTCTCCTTCCCAAATAAGGGCGAGTTTATTTCTCCGTGAAGTTTTAACATGACGATCGAGGCAGTTATAAACAATATTTACCTTTGCGTTAGTAAACCATTTATAGAATGGCTTTTGTGATTCATCGATTACCTTATCCCACTTCCCGAACCAATCGAGTTCAGCGGCAATGGATTCCCAAAAGCCCGGGTAGTCCTCTTTTGCTTTTTTATCGAGTTCATCCCAATCTTTTATGTTTGCATACTGAACAACCTTCTTTGATGGATAAAAAACTTCACCGTGTAATTTAATGTCCGCCATCAACTCCTCCCTTAAATGAGATTAAGTGTATGTGATTTCGAAGTGAAATTAAAGTTTGTCGGATTGAAATGCAATAATTTGCTATTTGTTTTTTGATTGAATGATTGACAAATTTGAATACTTAATATTTGCAAGCTGTTTTTAATTATAGATATAACTTCCAGTATTTGACCAAGTAAGAACTTTACCTGATTGATTTTGAACAACTACCGCGAAGTAAACAATTTTTCTTCCCCTCGTGCCGATAAACTTTACAACATCTTTACCTAATTTTATGTTAAGAAGCATTCTTTTATGAAGTTTCAAATTATCAAGCATACCAGCCTGGTGAATGAATCGTTTTTTTTGTTTAGAATAAAAAACCAACACGTAATTATAAATACAATCTTTTACTTTGTAATTAGTTTGATAATCAACGTAGGCATAATTTTCTTCTATTTCGACATTATACACTGACATTTGAACCGAACCGACAGGCGGTACAATAAACAGAGAATCTGATATTTCATGTGATTTCACATGGCTTTTGTTGTGGCTGAATATTTTATTATATGCACGTTTTCCTCTAACTGATTTACTTTTCCAAACATCTTTTAGGATAGGGATAGAATTAATATACGAAGAGAACTGTATTAGATTTTTGAAACCTTTTTTAACTCTTGTAGATTCCTCTGTGCCGGTTATATTATACTTTAACGGCCTGTTGGAAACGAAGGTCTTACCGTTTACATTCCTGAAGACAAGATTCCCTATCTTACCGTTGATAACTCCCAGTAGTTGTTTATTGACTCTGGCCATTGTATTCCATTATTACATCTTAAAATGCTGATTATACAGAAAATAATAATTATTTGCTAATAAAAGATAACCCACCACTAAAGCCGGGTAGGACGTGAACGGCACTGCATCGAGACTTGAACGGTTCTTGAGCGGCTCTACTACGGTTTCAAATACTTTTCAAATAGATTTCAAATAGGTTTCAGATTAATAGTTGCAAGTTACAGGTTGAAGGCTGCAAGGATATTCAATAAATGTCATTGCGAAGAGCTGGCTCAAAACTTTTTGTTTTCTCGATACATTCCGACATACTGCCTCGGAACACTCGAAAACCGTCTAAATTCATCGGTCATTGAGTAGTCCGATGCTTTGCGGAAGTTCCTGTACTGAGCTTGTCGAAGTATCGAGAAAACCTAAGATTTAAAACAAGCTTAATATAAAGTTATTCAAAAATCGAATTTATACATAACTATGAATTAAAATAAAATTGCTGTCGGTTTTAACCGACTGAGAATGAAAATAAAAAAGAAGAATAGCCTCAGCTCGAAATAGAATTTTCCTAAAGTCTCGAAATAATCTCTAGAATACAGAAAGCAAATAATATTACCTTGTAACAGTTACAGATAATGTGTCCTATCTATTAAATCCAATTTATGAGATAACTGCAGAAATGAACAAAAATTACCGGATT
>JAGFIY010000066.1 GCA_024103215.1 Melioribacteraceae bacterium
ACGCCTGAAGCGTTCTTGAGTTTTTCTGTTATTTCGGAAATGACTTCAGCTTTTTCTGTTTTATTCATTTCATTCCCAGTTTTTTAATTAACTGTTACTAAAAAAATAGAAGCATTTATTTTTTTGAGTACGTAATATTCAATTATTTAGTCGAGATCACTGTATCTTTGGCAATCTCTAATCCCGGTCCCATTGTACTGGTCAGATATAAACTTCTCACGTATTGACCTTTTGCGGAAGCGGGTCTCATTTTCTGAATAGTATTAATAAAAGCGATAGTGTTTTCGACCAATTGTTCATCAGTAAATGCAAGTTTGCCTAGTGAAACGTGAACGATTCCAGTCTTATCAACACGGAATTCAATTTTACCGGCTTTAACTTCCTTAACTGCTTGAGCAACGTCTTTTGTAACAGTACCGGATTTTGGATTCGGCATCAATCCTTTTGGTCCTAAAACTCTTCCGAGTTTACCTAATTCACCCATCGAATCCGGCGTAGCGATAATCACATCGATATCTGCCCAACCACCTTTAATTTTTTCAAGGTATTCTTCGAATCCCGCATAATCCGCACCTGCATCAAGGGCATCTTTTGCAGAATCGCCTCTAGCAATTACCAAAACTCTAACTTCTTTTCCCGTTCCGTGCGGAAGCGCAACTGTTCCACGAACCATCTGATCAGCATGTCGCGGATCAACACCAAGTCGGATTGCACAATCGAGCGATTCAGTAAATTTAACTTTAGAATTTTCTTTGAGAAGTTTTACGGCTTCTTCAACGGTATATACTTTCTTAAGATCGATATTTTTTCGAATTTCTTTAACTCTTTTTGAAACTTTCATTATCGTAACCAGTTTTTGTTTTTTATTCTTCGACTGTGATTCCCATGCTTCTTGCGGTACCAGCTACCATGCGCATGGCGTTTTCTATATCGTTTGCATTCAAGTCCGGCATTTTTGATTCAGCAATTTCACGAACTTGTGCTTTCGAAATTTTACCAACTTTTGTTTTATTTGGCTCGGCTGAACCTTTTTCTACTTTAATTGCCTTTTTAATGAGTACAGCTGCGGGTGGTGTTTTCGTTATAAAAGTAAAAGATTTATCTTTATAAACAGTTATAACAACAGGGATTATTAATCCAGCTTTATCGGAAGTTTTTGCGTTAAACTGCTTGCAAAACTCCATAATATTAACACCTTTTTGACCAAGCGCCGGACCAACCGGTGGAGACGGATTAGCTTGTCCTGCAGGAATCTGCAGCTTAATATAACCTTCAATTTTCTTTGCCATTCCTAACCTACTTGATTTATTTTTCTAATTCTGCCTGAACAAAATCGATTTCAACAGGAGTTTTTCTGCCGAATATTGAAACCATAACTTTGATCTTCATTTTTTCTTCGTTTACTTCCTGAACATATCCCGAAAAGTTATTGAACGGACCATCTATTATTTTTACATAATCTCCATTTCTAAATATCGTTTCGGTTCTTTCTGTTTCGTCGGTTTTGGAAATCCTTCCAACAATTCTTCTTACTTCGTCGGGTTGTAGCGGTATAGGTTTGTTTCCTGCACCCAAAAAACTCATAACACTGGGCGTATTCACAATAAAATCGATTGCCCTGTTATCCAAGTCAGCATTTATAAGTATATATCCTGGGAAAAAGTTTTTAGTTTTTGTTCGCTTTTTACCATCCTTAACCTCAAAAACCTTTTCAGTTGGAACAAGGACTTCAAAAATTCGCGCACGCAAATCTTCGTTATCCGCCAATTCTGCTTCAATAAGGGTCTTAACCTTGTTTTCGTGTCCCGAAAAAGTTCGAACCACATACCATTTTGCTTTTTCTTGATCCAACTAAAAAATACCTTTTAAAATGTTCGAAACACCAATATCTATCACATAAGTGAAAGCAGCCAGAATTAAACAGACAACAATAACGATTATGGTAGATTCTTTTAATTCGTCCTTTGTTGGCCAAGTAACTTTTTTCATTTCCTTGACCACGTCGTTAACAAAGTTTACAATTTTTTCTTTCATATCAATTTTTGTCTACGCTAAGTTTGCACGAGAGGAGGGATTCGAACCCCCAACCTGCGGTTTTGGAGACCGCTGCTCTGCCAATTGAGCCACTCTCGTATTTATTTAGTTTCTTTAAATACTACATGTTTACGAACTACCGGATCATACTTTTTGTATTCTACCCTGCTGGGATGATTACGTTTGTTCTTTGTCGTAGTGTATCTGTACCCGGTATCTGCCGTGCTTTCTAAAATTATTGTTACTCTTGCGTTTTTTGCTTTTGCCATATTGGTTCTCGTTTACAATAAATAATTTCAAAAAATTTGATCGAGCTGACGACCGGGATTGAACCGGTGACCTCGTCCTTACCAAGGACGTGCTCTACCAACTGAGCTACGTCAGCTTTAATAAACTGATTAGTTTTGATTTGAGAAAAGAGGAGAAAAATGATAGCACATAATTATTCTCAAATTCTTTTGAGCGGGAGACGGGACTCGAACCCGCGACCAACAGCTTGGAAGGCTGTGACTCTAGCCAACTGAGTTACTCCCGCTTAAATAGTTTTTTCACAATTTTAATGAACAGAAAATTACTAGGATAAATTTTATCCCGTAAATGCATTATTCAATATTTTTCGGATGAGGAAATCAACGAAGTGCGAACAGAATTGGGTTCCATTCTCCTTCATTAAATTTCGAACAAGTGGGGAGGGAGGGAATCGAACCCCCTAAGGCTTTGCCAACGGATTTACAGTCCGCCCCAACTCTCCTACTTTGGCGCCTCCCCTTCAGAATATAAAGTACACGTCGTAATTTTTGTCGAGCTACAAATATAGAGTGATATTTTTAGAAATGCAAGAAAGGATTTTTATCAAAAAGATGCTGTAATATTACAATAGGTGTATAATGCATTGCAGTATGAGGTCACAAACTTTTATTATTTAGAGATCTTATAAACCAAGTCACTTAGAGAGACTTTGCTTATGAAAAACTCAATGCTTCCAAATATCCCTATCCAGACTCCGATATTGAATAGCTTCACTTAAATGTGCAGCAGAAATATTTTCCGCACCTTCAAGATCGGCTATTGTTCTACTTACTTTTAATATTCTATCGTAGGCTCTTGCCGAAAGTCCAAGTTTATTCATTGCCATTTTTAACAGTTGATTGCCTGCGCCGTCAATTTTGCAAAACTGTCTTATTTCTTTGCTCCCCATATCAGCATTTTTATAGATATATGAAATTTTACTAAATCGTTCTCCTTGAACTTTTCTTGCAGCTACCACTCGTTTCCTTATGTCGGATGATGTCTCCCCTTTTGCTTTTGAAGTAAGTTCGTCATATTTCACGGCAGGAACTTCTATATGAATATCAATTCTATCCAAAAGTGGTCCGCTTATTTTTGCCATGTATTTCTGAATCATTCCGGTGTTGCAAGTACACTCCTTATTTGGATCGGTAAAAAATCCGCATGGACAAGGATTCATCGCACTTGCAAGCATGAAATTTGCGGGAAACTCGAGTGACAATTTCGACCGGCTTATTGTGACTTTGTAATCCTCAAGAGGCTGACGCATGACTTCCAGTACATTTTTTTTGAACTCGGGCAACTCGTCAAG
Organism: Melioribacteraceae bacterium; assembly: GCA_024103215.1. Classification (GTDB taxonomy): domain Bacteria; phylum Bacteroidota; class Ignavibacteria; order Ignavibacteriales; family Melioribacteraceae; genus JAGFIY01. The sequence continues at coordinate 3,635 of JAGFIY010000066.1, forward strand.
GAAAAGAACGCCGTGATGAGCAAATGAAACTTCTCCAGGTCTCGGAATTGAACCACCGCCAATTAATGCAGCATCGGAAACTGTGTGATGCGGACTTCTAAATGGTCTTTCGGTTATCAGAGCTAAATCCTTGGAGAGAATTCCGGCAACCGAATGAATTTTTGTTGTTTCCAATGCTTCTTCAAAATTCATTGGCGGTAAAATTGAAGGAAGTCTTTTAGCAAGCATTGTTTTCCCGGATCCCGGGGGACCAATCATCAAGATATTATGTCCTCCTGCTGCCGCAATCTCTAAAGATCTTTTAACATTTTCCTGACCTTTAACATCGCTGAAATCAAGATGGTAAGTATTAACCTTTGCAAAAATATCTTCTATCCGCGATTTTAATGGCGAATGCTTAATTTCACCTTTTAGAAATCTTACTACGTCAAGTAGAGTTTCAAACGGATAAACATCAATTCCTTCAACAATTGATGCTTCCTGCGAGGATTCGGCAGGAATAATCAATCGTTTGAATCCAGCTTCTTTAGCTTTAACGGTGATAGGCAGGGCTCCCTTAATTTTTCGAAGCGAACCGTCGAGAGATAGTTCCCCAACAAAGAGAACTTCGTCGAAAATGCCAGGGTCAATAACATCAGTAGCAGCAAGAATTCCTATAGCAATTGGGAGATCAAATGCACTACCTTCTTTTTTAATATCTGCAGGAGCAAGATTGACTGTGATTTTCTTAAGAGGAAATTTAAGATTGCTGTTTTTAATTGCAGCTGAAACCCTTTCTCGCGATTCTTTAACTGCATTATCGGGAAGACCGACGATTGTAAATCCCGGAATTTGTTGTTCACAATGAGTTTCTACTTCAACAATAAACGCATCTATTCCGTATGTTGCACTTGAAAATATTTTAGACAGCATAAAAAATTTGATCTTTGATCAATATTAAGATGAAAATTAGAAAAATAATTTATTTTGCCAAAATCATTTTTCTAACTTTTGAGGAAAGATTTGATTTAATTTCATAAAAATAAATCCCTGATGGAAGGCCTGCACCATTAAATTCGAAATCGTAAATTCCTTTCGAAAGAAATCCCGAATGAAGTTCCGCAACTCTTTCGCCAACAATATCGTAAACTGTAATTTGAAATTCACCGTCCACCAATACCTCAACGGATATTTTCGTGATTGGATTAAACGGATTTGGATAATTTTGATGAACTTCAAAGTCAGTTGCATCACCCCTTCCAATTTTAACCGGTGCCGAGTAAACTGAATTGCTGTTCTTGTTTATCTGTTTTACTCTATATAGGATAATTACGTCCGACACATTTTTAGCGTCAGAATAATAATATCTTCCTTCACTTGAACTTGCCTGAGTTCTATAGATTTCAACAAAATCATTTCCGGAGGTTGCTTTTTCAACAACGTATTCCTTGATATTTTTAATTTCACCGATAGATTTCCATTCAAGCGAAATAAAATTATTATAGACATTAACGCTTAAAAGAGGAGCTTGAGAAAAAAGCGGGGCATCAGATTCTACCAATACAATGTTTCGGGATGTGGTTCTAATATCTTCCGAATCGAAATTCAAATTATCACGGGCATCGATACTATTGGTGTAAACAACCTCGGCATCTTGAAGATATAAAATTTTTCTATTTTTCTGTCTAAAATAATCTTGAATATCACCGGAAAAATATAGTGCGCGCAAATTATCCAAGAGAAATTTCCGGTTGTCGGTTTGATTATAAATTTGAAGTAGGATTGAACTTAAGTTCTGAATTTCCGGCAAATAAATTTTAGCAGCCGTTGCATTGTTGAGATAAACATTAATATCCAGATCTTTTGTGAATTCTATTGTCAGATAAATCCAAGTATTAGGTGAAATAAATATTTCATTAAATTCTTCGGTTAAACCCGTTGATTTGTGATTTAGAAATTTGAAGTTATTTGTACTCAAAGAAAGCAGTGTATCGTTGTTTACCGGATTTAAAATTTCGAGAAACGCCCTTAATGGTCTGTTTAATTTTATCCAACTGGAAATAAGAAAATTTCTTTCACCAATATTAAGATTGGACAACTGCAAACTCAACGATGCATCCGGCTGAAGGAGTGCTGCGTTACCGGCGAAATCGTCCGGTTGATAAAACTTAACAGGATATACTGACATATCCTCGTTTGAAATTACAGCATCAATCGACGTAAAATGCTTTTCAGTAGTATCGTTGTTCTTGTATTCTATTGAAAAACCAATCTCAGATTCTTTGATACCTCGGCATCCGAATTGAAGAATAATCTGAGAAAATGATTCCGTTATTCCCAATTCTGAACTTGGGATTTGAACACTGTTCTTATTTTTAAATCTGTCGGAAAGATCTGCTAAATAAGTGAGTTGGTGTTGATAATCGGCAGAATTTAAAACTGCATTCTTAAGGGAGATGCCCGAATTTGTATAAACATTTAAAATTACTTCTTCGAATCTATCGGGATGAAGCTGCGTGACTATCGAAACAGAAAAATCAGAATTTACCGGAATGCTTTCAGGAATAGATACATCGAAATATCCTCGCATTTCTTGAGCATACACGGATGTAAGTAAAATATAGATTAAAAAGACCAGTATTTTGGAAAACTTTTTCAGCATAGGCCTAAATTTAAGGAATCCCATTCTCCACTCAAAATAAAATAAACTTTTTAAGTAAATATTAAAAATTCGAATGAGATATTATATCTTATTTGTTTTTTTTTATGAAAACGGATTTTTTGAACTTATAACAACTTTCTGCAATGAGTTTGGATCTAGCAAACTATTTGCTAATCGTAAAATATCATTCTCATCCACAGTTTCAATATCCGCAATTGATTCTTCAACCGTTTTCACTCGCCCGTAGTATATCATAGTTTGTGCAAGTCTAACCATCCGATTTGTTGTGTTCTCCAAACTCATCAGCATCGAACCTTTAATATATTCTTTAGCCTTTTTCAGTTCCTTTTCCGAGACTTTTTTTAATCTAATTTTTTCTAACTCACGGTTTATTAATTCATCTGCCCGCAAAATAGAATTATGATTTGACGAAAGATAAATTCCAAACGCCGAAGTATCGAAAAAAGAATTTAGAAAAGAATTGATTTGATAACCAATTCCGTTTCGCTCTCGTACAGCATAAAAAAGTCTGGAACTACTCCCCTCACCTAAAATATGTGAGAGTAAACTTAAGCCTGCTCTTCTTCTATCGCTGAATCCGAATGTCGATGTACCGATTATGATGTGTGACTGCTGTATTTCTTTCTCAAAAAAATTGTATTGTGAATTTCCTGTGTTCTCAAGTTTAAATAATCTTCTTTTTGAATTCCCCGAAAAAGATTTTGCAATATACTTTTCGACAAGTGAAATTAATTTATCGTGGTCTACCAAACCTGAAGCAACAATATAAAATTTTCTGTTTGAGTATTTTTTGCTTATAAATTTAAATAAATCATCTCTTTTGAACCTCATCAGATTTTTCTCTGTTCCAATTATTGGAAGTGCAAGAGAATTTCCGGAGAAAATGCTGGACTCAAATTTATCGAAGATAATTTCTTCGGGAGAATCTTCAATGTCATAAAGTTCGTCAACAACCACTGCCGATTCCTTTAAAATATCCTTCTCTCTGAAAGAAGAATTTTGAATCATATCGGCAAGAACTCTGAAAATTCTCTCGAAATGTTCGGTAAGTCCTCTTCCGTAGAAACACGTATGTTCCTTTGAGGTAAATGCATTTAGATATCCGCCTAAAGATTCAATCTCGTCAGAGATTCGTTTTGCAGAACGCTTTTCCGTTCCCTTAAAAAACATGTGCTCAAGGAAATGACTTATACCGTTATTGTTAATGTCTTCATCACGCGAACCAACATCCATCCAAAAACCAAGCGAAAAAGATTTTACGTATGGAAGAAATTCTGAAATTACAGTTATTCCATTATCCAGTTTAGTTGTTTTTATATTTTGTGCAATCATAATTCTTTTACAAAATGGTGTGAAATATATGGATTAAGAACCCGTCAAGCAAAAAACACTTCATCCAACAAAAAAATCAAATTCAAAAAAAAAATATGATATTTGGAGTCAATATCTTATTTTGTTTCTATATTTAATTAATATCTGAGAAAATCAAAATGTTTGTAAGAAATGAAAATATAGAATTGTCCAAAGAATATGATAAAATAGAAGAACAAAAGTTGGAACAACTGTTGATCAAAAACGTTCCGATATTGAGGTATCATCAATTCAAAATTTCAAAACTCACAAACGAGAAAATTGAGATAACCGCTCCGATTATTGAAAACCAAAATCATTATTTAACTGCATTTGGCGGAAGTATTTCCACACTTGGAATTGTTACAGGCTGGGCTATTTTGCTGTATAAAGTTCAAGAAGCGAAACTACCGCTAAAACTGGTAATTCAAAAAAATTCGATTCATTATAAACTTCCGATCAAATCAAATTTTACATCCAAAGTAGAAATTAACAATGAAAATTGGATGGAATTCGTTGAAACTGCTCTCAAACAGGGGAAAGCCAAATTATCGTTGAATATAAAAATTTTCTGCGACGGTCTGATTTGTGCTGAACAAGAATGCAGATATGCTGCTCTGAAAATTGATTGACATGCGAATTAGAATATCAGCTTCCGTTTAATCTTATCAACAACAGAATTAAAATTACTTATCGAATTTTTCGCGGTATTTCAGATAAAATTCAGCTATGTTCTTATAAGCTTTCTCTAAAATTTCATCCTGAGGAAGGAACACAACTCTCATATGATTTGTGCCTGGCACCTGTCCGAAACCAGTTCCCGGAACAACAACAACTCCGGTTTCCTTTATCAACTCCGCTACAAAATGATTGTCGGTTTGATTTTTCAACTCGAGTTTGGGAAACGCATAAAACGCACCCTCAGGTTTTACGCAAGAAATTCCGTGGACTGAATTCAACATTTCTACTGTCATATCGCGTCGTCTTGTCAACTTCTTGTTAGCTTCAACGAGATGAGATTGATCGCCGTCCAATGCTGCCGGAATTCCATACTGCTCCGGATGGTTTGCCGAAAGTCTGGCTCGCAGCATTTTGTTGATTGCCTCGATGAAATCCGACTGTGTACTTCGATTCCCGCTGACAATTCCCCATCCGATTCTAAATCCGGGAACCATATAATTTTTAGATAATCCTCCGAAAGTAATCATTGGAGTTTCCGAATCGAGGGAGGCCAGTGAAATATGTTCTTGTCCATCGAACAATAGTTTATCATAAATTTCATCGGCTAGAATAACGAGATTATGTTCTTTTGCAAGATCAATAATTTGAAGCAAGGTTTCTTTGCGGGAATTTGAACCGGTTGGATTGTTTGGGTTAATTACGATTATTGCTTTTGTCTTATCATTGATTTTGCTTTTAATATCATCGATATCCGGCTGCCAACCATTTGCTTCGTTCAGATAATATGGATTCTCAATTGCTTGAAGTTTGCTCGCAACCGCCGTATAAAGTGGATAACCGGGTGTAGGAGTTAATACGTTTTCACCTTGATTTACTAGCGCGGATAATGATAACTCAATCGCTTCGCTTGCACCGGTCGTCACAAATATATCCTGTATATTTTTTATCCCTTTTCTATCGGCTTCACGTTCAATAGCTTCTACAGCAGGTTTAATTCCTGATGAAGGCGAATACCCGTTTTTATTTTCAAGCATTGCTTTATATGTTGCATCAATCATGTGTCTCGGAGGAACAAAATCGAAAAGATTAGGATCCCCGATGTTTAAATAAAGCATCTCTTTACCTGATTTGGCAACTTCATTTGCGAGTACTATAATATCTCTAACTGCATACGTTATATTTTCCGTTCTTTCCGCTGGCTTAATGACAAAACTGCTCATAAAAATCTCCGCTATAATTGTCTTATTTTATTACCAAAATTAAATTATTGATTTGAGATTAGCAAAATAAAGAGAGAATAAAGAAATGAAGATCAGTCGAGGAAATCTCTCTCCTCAACTGATGAAATGAGAAACGAGCAATTTATAAATTATTTAAAGCAATTTTTACTTTATCAGAAACTGCTTCTGCAATTTTTTCCATTTCTGGATTATCAACTACTTTCATTGCAATTGAAGGATTCATTGCCGATACAATTACTTTTCCATCTTCCATTTCCTGAACAACCACGTTGCAAGGAAGAAGTACACCGAGTTGTGATTCAACGGATAAAGCTTGATGTGCAAATTTTGGGTTGCAAGCGCCGAGAATTTTATATTTTCTAAAATCCACATCTATCTTCTTCTTAAGTGTTTCTTGCACATCTATTTCTGTTAACACCCCAAATCCTTCTTTTTTAAGTTCCTCAGTTACTTTTTCGATTGCAGCATCGAATGAATAATCAACTTCTTTTACTAAATAATAATCCAAACTCTCCTCCATAAATTTTGTTTTCAGTATGATTCATTTTTTTCATAAAAGATTCAATATCCTTTTATGTAAAAATCAGGTAACAGTAAATACTTATTAATAATGCTCCAATTAGATTTATAGCAAATCCCGCTCTTGCCATATCCAATACTTTCAATCTGCCGCTACCAAACACTATGGCATTCGGGGGAGTTGCAACCGGCATCATAAACGCCATTGATGCTGATATAGTTGCCGGAATCATCACTAGTTTCGGATCGATCTCAAGTTGAACTGACAATGATGCCAAAATCGGAAGCACGATTTGCGCCGTTGCGGTGTTCGATGTTAATTCGGTTAAAAATGTTATTGAAAGACATATGATTAAAATAGTCAAATAAACTGGGAAATCGTGAAGTGCAGCAAATTGAGCACCTATAATCTCTGATAATCCGGATGCAATAAATCCCTCGGCAAGCGCAAATCCTCCTCCGAAAAGTAAAATAATTTCCCAAGGAATTTTTCGGATAATTCGATTATCAAGGATGGCGATTGAATCATTAGTTTTGTCCTTTGCCGGAATAATAAACAACAACAAACTCATTGCAATGGCAATTGTTCCGTCATCGATAAAATCTTTCGAAGGAAGAAGAGAAGACCATCCGGGAAATGTAAAAAGTCCCGAGTCGATATCGTTTCTAAAGATCCAGAGTACTGCTGTCGAAATAAAAACAAAGGAAACAATTTTCTCTTGATAGCTCATACCTCCCAATTGTTTCCTTTCCTTAATCACAATTGATTTATCAATGTTTATTTTATCGTCGAGACGAAAATACAATTTAGTCAATATCAGCCAAATCACTAACAACATTATTATCGAAAGAGGTAGAACAAGAATAATCCACTCACCAAAAGTTATTGCCTGAATATCGGGAAATTGAATTGTAAAAACTCTATGAAATACTAGGTTTGGTGGTGTTCCGATTATTGTGGCAATTCCTCCAACGGAACATGCATAGGCAATGCCCAACATTAAAGAAATCGAAAATTTTCTCGATACCTCCAGACCGGCTTGTTCTTCAATCTTATAAAGCATAGACAATCCAATCGGCAGCAGCATCACTGCGGTTGCGGTATTTGAAATCCACATTGAAAGAAATGCAGAAGCAATCATAAATCCGAGAACGATCGAGGAGGTGCTTCTTCCGAAAAAAGAGATAAGCACAAGAGCAATTCGTTTGTGAAGATTCCACTTTTCCATTGCAAGTGCAATTATGAATCCCCCGAGAAATAAAAGGATAGTTGAGTTAAAGTAGGACTTTGCAATTTTCTCTCCACCAACTAGACCGAATATAGGAAATAAAATTATCGGCAGAAGTGAAGTCGCAGCAAGCGGCACTGGTTCTGAGATCCACCAATAGGCAATCCAGAAAGCAATTGCCGCTGTTAGGCTTGCGTTTTCATTCCCGACACCAAAATCTGCAAAAGTATAAACTAAAATAAATCCAATTATACCGATACAGATATTAATTATTCTAACATTATTCACATATATTAAGTAATTATTTTATCGGATGAATCACATTGTAAATTACGGAATAATCTTTCTCCCCTAGTTTGTTTTTTACTCCGTCTTCTATCAAAGAAACAAGAGATTTAAGAACTTCAGTATTTATTTCAGCGTTTTCAAATTCACCTTTCATCAACCTAACGTCTTTCAGTAGATGTTTTAGAGGAAAATTAGGATTCTCAAAATCTCTTTCAAGATAATTTTGAAGTTTCTTATCGAAAGTCGGTGCATAAAGTGCGCTTTCCCTCAATATCTGCATAAATAATTCAGTAGAAATATTTTTATTTCTTAAGTATCCCAGACTCATCGCAAAAACCGCAGTTTGCGATGCAATCAATTGATTGAGAGCTAGTTTAATTGCAGCGGCGTCTCCTACTTTGCCTATACGCACAACATTTTTCGAAACCCATTCGAATACATTTTTATAATCAGTAAATTGTTTTTCGTTTGATCCAACAAGGGTTATCAATTCTTTTGCTTCAATTTGTTTAATACTTCCTAGAACAGGAGCTTCAAAATAATCTCCGCCACGTACAAGAATTCTTTCATTAAGAATTTCGCTCTCGCCGGAGGAAATAGTTCCCATCTGTATTATTGTTTTATTTTTTAGCGATTCGTTTATACTGCTGAGAAAATCACAAATCGCATTATAGTCGGAGAGGATCAAAATTATTGAATCACAATTTTGTATTAGCTCGTCGGGGGATTTTATAACTTTAATTTTCTCAGAGGCAATCTCATCTGCTCTACGGGAGGTGCGGTTATAAATGTTTAATTCAAATCCGGCATCGGCAAGTTTGAGCGCAAGCGCTTTTCCCATCAATCCTATTCCGGCAATTCCGATTTTCATAAAATATCCTAAAAAAGTGATGTTAATTTTAATTCAATTTTTTCTTCGCTGTAGAAAGGTTCACCATAATCCTTCCCTATTTGAAATCCAAAAACAGCAGCTCTTGCCTCAACATATCTGATAAATCTTGGCGAACTGATAAATGTTTCCGGTTCACTGCTTTCCGGATTAAAAAATTGGGTGGAATATGCTCTAACTGCTTTCATCTTGAGATCAAACGTATCCGAAATATCAATAATAAAAGATGGCTCAAATTCATAAGTCTGCATATAATAAAAAACTCGTTCTGGTCTAAAATTTTGTTGTACTGCATTCTCGGAGATTGTCTCAAATTTTGCCGCTCCCGAAAAAAACATTGCCTCTTTTACAAGCTGATGAGCCCCGATATGGTCCGGATGTCTGTCATTGTTGTAGGGACCAAAAACAATTTGTGGTCTGTGCTTACGAATTGCGGAAACCACTTTTTTTAAGTTCTCCTGAGTAAATTTAACATTGCCGTCAATCATATCAAGATTTTCTCGGTATGTTAAGCCCAAAATTTTTGATGCTTCCGCAGCTTCCTCCGCTCTGGTTTCAATAGAGCCGCGCGTTCCCATTTCGCCGCGGGTCATATCAATAATTCCAACTTTTTTATTGTTTTTTACAAGTTTAGCAATTGTTCCACCCATCGAAAGTTCAGCATCGTCGGGATGAGCAGCTAAGATTAGAACATCTAAATTCATTCAATCTCCAAGAAATAGAGTAAAAGTTATTCCTAAAATTAAAATTTATCCGAACAAAGTAAACTTTTGAAAAGAATCTTCGATAATAATCTTGAAATAAAAATTGTACCCTCATTGACCCTCAGAGTAAATAAACCCTACTCCCTAAAAGGCGGATTGGCTATCCGCCTTTGGTTTTTGCACCAAGCATATTTTATCAATTATTTCTAACTTGTTCCCCTAAAAACTAAAGTTTTCTTATGCATGAAATTTACGAACCTGTAATCGGGTTGGAAGTTCACGCCCAACTTTCAACCAAAACAAAAATATTTTGTGCTTGCTCGACTAAATTTGGAAATCCGCCTAACACAAATGTTTGTCCGGTTTGTTTAGGTCATCCGGGAGTTCTTCCTGTTCTCAACAAAAAAGTAGTTGAATATTCAATAAAAATGGGATTAGCTGTAGATGCAAAAATAAACTCACATTCAGTCTTCGCGCGAAAAAATTATTTTTATCCCGATCTCCCCAAAGGATACCAGATATCACAGTTTGAACTTCCTATCTGCGAAAATGGCAAAATTGATATCACTTCTCAAGACGGTTCAATTAAATCGATCGGCATAAAAAGAATTCATATGGAAGAAGATGCGGGAAAACTTATCCATGAACGGGACAATGAAACTTTTATCGACGCAAATAGATGTGGAGTGCCGTTGATTGAAATTGTGACTGAACCCGACCTCCGCTCACCAAAAGAAGCATATGATTACTTAACGAATTTAAAACTGATACTTACCTATCTCGATATTTGCGATGTAAATATGGAAGAAGGCTCGTTGCGATGCGACGCAAATATCTCGATAAGAAAAAAAGGTGATAAAAAACTTTACACTAGAACGGAGATAAAGAATCTTAACTCGTTCAGGAACGTTGAAAAAGCATTAGAATTTGAGTTTAACAGACAAATTGATTTAATCGAAAACGGCGAGGATATTGTGCAGCAAACTCTTTTATGGAATGCAGATTTAAATGAAGCCACCCCTATGCGAGGCAAAGAGGAAGCTCACGATTATCGTTACTTTCCGGAGCCTGATCTTGTTCCGGCGAAAATAAGCAATGACCGGATTGACGAAATTGAAAAATCACTTCCCGAACTTCCTTCCTTAAAATTTGAGAGATTTATTAAGAATTACTCACTCAGTAAATATGATGCTGAAATTTTGATATCATCAATCGAACTTGCGGATTATTTTGAAAAAGTTTGCAAGACAACAAACGAATTTAAGTCCGCCAGCAACTGGATGATCAGCGAAGTATTGAAATACTTAAATGAACACAAATTGGATATAACTCAATTCCCAATTTCACCTGAACATCTCGGCAAGCTGATAAATTTGATTAAAGACGGTACAATAAGCGGTAAAATCGGGAAAGATGTTTTTGAATTTATGTTTAATAGTGATGAGGATCCCGAAAAGATTGTAAATGAAAAAGGACTGCTTCAGATAAGCGATTTGTCAGAGTTGGAAGTTATGATAGATTCTATCATCGCAAAACATCCTAAAGATGCAGAGGATTATAGAAACGGCAACAAAAAGGTAATCGGGTTTTTTGTAGGACAGGTGATGCGTGAAACTAATGGCAAAGCAAATCCCCAGCTCGTCAACAAATTATTGACCGAAAAATTAAGCCGGTCAATCTAGTGCCTCAATTGTTAGGAGCTCACACTTCAATTTCGGGGGGAGTATCTAAGGCTGTTGATCTTGCCGATAGTCTTGGATTTACAGCTATGCAGATTTTTACAAAAAACAACAATCGCTGGAATTCCAAACCTCTTGAAAAAACTGAGATTGAGCTGTTCAAAACGAAACTCAAGAATTCAAATATTAAGTTTGTCGTTACACACGATTCTTACTTGATAAATCTTTGTGCTAAAGACAAAACAATTCTCAAAAAATCACGATATGCATTTATTGATGAACTAACAAGATGTAAACAACTTGGAATACCACACTTGAATTTTCATCCGGGGGCACATGGAGGAGCGGGAGCGGAAGATGGAATAAAAATCATTGCCGAGTCGTTGAACATCGCCCACGAAAGAACAAAAAATTATAATGTAAGCAGTATGCTTGAGTTGACTGCAGGGCAAGGGACAGCTCTTGGTTATAGGTTCGAACAAATCAGAGATATTATCGACCTAGTTGAAGCGAAGAATAGATTGACTGTTTGCATCGACACCGCTCATATTTTTGCTGCCGGTTATGACATTAGAAATGATAGGAATTACAAAAAAGTTATAAAAGAATTTGATAATATTATTGGTCTAGAGAAATTAAAATGTATGCATATAAATGACAGTAAAAAAGAACTTGGAAGCAGAGTTGACAGACACGAACATATTGGAAAAGGGTTTATCGGATTGGATGGATTTTCAAATATTATGAACGATAAAAAACTAGCAAAAGTTCCAAAAATTCTTGAGACACCTAAAGGAAAAGAACAGCTTGAGGATTTGAAAAATTTAGTGATTCTTAAAAATTTAATTAAAAATTAATTGATCTCCTTCAATCTTAAAATCATAATCCCAGTTTGCGATTTATTTTTTTTCAAATACTCTGCTAAAGGTTCCTCGGAAATTTGAACTTTCTTTCCGACGTTTGGAGCGTGAAGCAAATGAATTCTACTATCATCTGATTTGAAAGCTATTCCGGTATGAATTATATCAAGTCCATCAATATCTGTTGTGATTCCCAAAATATCGCCGGATTCAATTTTATCTTCAACTTTCTCTATCATATATTCGGGAATGAAAAAATAATCACGCGAAGAAATTTCAGCTTCAATCTTTTTCATCTCATCGATAAATTTAGTATTTGCTTCTAATTGTTTGTAAAGCTTTGAGTTGGCACTCATAAAATGAACTTTGTTTTCGTACTTAAACCCGCCGATTTCCCGGGTTATGTCAATTCCAATTTTTCTATTATCCAACTCATAAATCCAATCCGAAAAGTAATGCAGCCGTGAAGGATATCCGTTCAACTTACCGTCTCTGTAACGAATATTTTCCAACTCATTTTTAAAACAATCGAAATTTGTGTTCCTCATTTTTATGCAGCGTGCAAAAACAATTGCGGCTTCGAGAAAAGTATAACAATCAAGACTAGTTAAGTGCACTACTAGTTCCTCTTCTCCATCGGTTTCGAGAGTTGATGCTTCATAGTCAGTTCCTACAAAACTTTTTGCGATTTCGTTGATTACCTCGTTAATGGGTTTTTCGAAAAGGTTAAGACTGTCAGTGAGTTCAAACTTTGCCATACAGATCTGCAAATCGGCGTCAGTATATTTCACTTGCGGGAATACCGAAATGCATGTAACTGTAAAAAGTATCAAAAAATATTTAAATCGGATAATCATCATCGCCGGCTGTTTCAGGTAATTGTTCCGGAACATCTGAGTGAATTAGTTCCATATTTTCAAAACGCGCATACTGTTTAATAAATCTCATTTTCACTTCACCAATAGGACCGTTCCTCTGCTTTCCGACAATTACTTCTGCAACACCTTCGGTGGAATTTCCTTGTCTATCGGTTTCAAGTCCATAAGCTTCTGCTCTGTATAAGAATAAGACAACGTCAGCATCTTGTTCGATAGAACCTGATTCACGCAAGTGAGAAAGCATCGGACGCTTATCGGATGATTGCTCCACAGCACGGTTCAACTGCGAAAGTGCAATAACCGGAACATTCAATTCTTTCGCAAGAGCTTTTAATGATCTTGAGATATTCGAAATCTCCCTCTCACGGCTTTCGGAAGAACCGGGACCCGACATAAGCTGAAGGTAATCTATTACTATCAATTTTATATCTTTCTCTGCTTTCAACCTTCTGGCTTTTGCACGAATTTGAAGTACTGTTTGACCCGGAGTATCGTCGATATAAATCGGGGCTTTACTCAGTTTGTGTGCTGTTCGACTGATCCTTGGACCTTCTTCAGCCTTGAATTTACCTGTTCTAACGCTGTGTGCATTTATTCTTGCTTCCGCACAAATTAAACGGGTGACAAGTTGAATTGTTGCCATTTCCAAACTGAAAATTGCAACTCCCATATTATGATCAACAGCAGCATTTCGTGCGGCAGAAAGAGCAAATGCAGTTTTTCCCATTGAAGGTCTTGCCGCAACAATTATCAAATCCGATTTTTGAAATCCGCCGAGTATGTCGTCTAATTCAATAAAACCACTGGGTACCGAAAAAGATGAAATATTTTGAGAATGTATCGCTTCGATATGTTCCAAGGCTTCTTTAACAGCTTTGTCCATCGATTTGTAAGATTCTGTTAATCCTTGTTCGGTAATTTGGAAAACACGTCTTTCAGCCGCATCCAGAATATCGAACACATCGTCTTTTCCATCGTAGGCACTTCCTGCAATTTCAAGGGAAGTTGATATCAGTTCTCGGAGAATCCATTTCTCAAAGATCAATCTTGCATGAAATTCAACATTTGCAGCCGAGGAAATGTCCTGTGTAAGCTGACTTATATATGCAGCACCACCGGATATCTTAAGTTTATCTGTTTTCTTCAATTCCTCGTAAAGAGAAACCGAATCGATAGGTTCGTTCGATTCCGAGAGATTTATCATCGCTTCAAAAATCACTGAATTCTGAGGATCATAAAAGTGTTCGGGTTTTAAGACTTCCAGAACTTTTGAGATTGCTTTTGGATCAAGCAAAATTGCCCCTAAAACGGCACGCTCTGTTTCGACAGATTGCGGTGGCTGTTTAGTAGCAGATTTTAAGTCTTCTATCGTAATTGATTTTTCGTTTTTAGATTTCTTCGCCATTCTTTACCCTGCTAATTCATCGTAAAGTTTTCTAAACTTCTGAACATCTTCCCAACATCCCTTTTTCCAATTTGGATTTCGCAGCAGTGCCGCCGGATGATAAGTAACCATAGTTTTTATCCCTTCGAATTCATACACATTGCCACGCATTTTTGTAAGACTTGTGTTTAGATTAAGCAAACCTTTTGCGGCAACCAAGCCCAAACATAAAATAACTTTTGGCTTAATCAATTCTATTTGCTTTATGAGGTAAGGCATACACGTTGTCATTTCTTCGGGAAGCGGATTTCTGTTATTGGGTGGTCGGCATTTAAGAATATTTGCTATATATACTTCCTCTCGTTGAAATTTTATAGCAATCAATATATCATTGAGAAGCTTTCCTGCTCGTCCAACAAACGGCTCGCCTTGTTTATCCTCTTCAGCACCGGGAGCCTCGCCTATTAACAGAACCTCAGCATTTGGATTACCGGTTCCGAATACGAAATTGGTTCTTGTAGCACCTAATGAACACTTCTGACAACCTGCAATTAATTTATTTAATTCATTCAATGATTTTGCTTTTTGGAAATCTTCTTGGAATAGATTGGGCACGTATTTCTCTTCATTTTTTTTTGGTAATAAATTTAGTGTTTCTTTTTCGTACACTATTTTTTCTTCGCGAGTGTTAAGATCGAGGGTAACAAATAGCTCATCTCCGAAAATCTCTTTTTGATCCTTTAATGATTCAATAATCTGGTCGTTTAGTGATATTTCTGACATGATTCTTTCAATTATATTGGGACAGCAATTTGCTAAAAAATAGTTTAAAACAAAAAAAAGCGGAAGTAAAACTTCCGCTTCATTTAAGAAGGTTAAATTTTATTGTTCTTCCACAGAATCTTCTTTGAATCGGAATTCCAGTTTTCCTTCCATTAGTTCTTTAAGTGCGAGAAGGTGAGGTTTGGGTTTATTTTCGAATTCCAGTGAAATTCTCGTTTGGTCGGGATTTTCACGTTCGTCAAATTCGTCTTCAACAGCCGGAATTATTGTGCTTAAAAGGGCATTAAACTGAAGTTTGTTTTCTGCATTTATAAGTCTTGCTTTTCTTGCAGCTACAATCACGCTTTCATAAACATTATCTGTATATTTCTCAACCTTTGCTATATCAACTGGTTCGATGTTCATTTATCTTAACTCCTTAATTAAATTACTTTTTTAACTATTTCTTTAATCTTCTTGATCGCGGATTCCAGATCGTCGTTAACTACAAGAAAATCAAATTTATCTTTGTAGCTCAGTTCAAGATCTATCCGGTCGAATCTTTTTTTCAAATCTTCTTCGCTTTCGGTCTTTCTTCTGCGAAGCCGGTCTTTCAATTCCGGAATGCTTGGAGGAGCAATAAATATAAGAACTGCATCAGGATAAGTATTCTTTATTTTTAGCGCCCCTTTTACATCAACTTCAAAAACAATAATTTTACCGTTTTGAAGGTGATCGTCAATAATTTTTTTTAAAGTGCCGTAATAATAATCATAAAATCTCTCCCATTCAACGAATTCACCTGCATTAATTTTATTAATAAATTCGTCTTCGGAGATGAAAAAATAATCCTTCCCGTCTATTTCCGATCCTCTTTTCTCACGAGTGGTGGCAGAAATCGAAAAAATCCAATCTGGATTCTCATCCAGAAGGTTTCTGACAATTGTTGTTTTCCCCGTACCGCTCGGAGCGGAGAAGACTAATAGCTTACCTTTTTTCACTTATTCTATATTCTGAATTTGTTCCCTAATCTTTTCAAGTTCTTCCTTAATGAAGATTCCGAAAGCCGAAATGTCCGATGAAACTGATTTACTATTTATGGTATTGGCTTCACGGTTCATTTCCTGCGTAATAAAATTTAATTTTCTTCCTATTTCGTCTCCAGAAGCTAGAGTTTCGTTGAACATCTTTATATGACTTCTTAAACGCACGCATTCCTCGGTTGTATCGTATTTTTCGGCAAGCAGAGCAAGTTCTGTCTGAAGTCGTTCAGGATTATTTTCCAGCTCAATATACAACTGCTTAGCACGCTGTTTTAATTTTTCGAAGTAACCGGTAACGGCATTTGGACTTATCTCTTCAATTTTTGTCACATAGTCTTCAATAAGTTTTATTCTATCAATCAAATCTTTTTCCAGTTCCTTCCCTTCGCTAGCGCGCATTGTTTTCAGTTCTTCAACAGCTTTAGAAATTGCTTCACTCGCAAGTTCAAATTCTTTTTCCGGGTCAAAAATTGAATCAGTTAAAAATAAATTTTGAAATTGAAGTAAATGATCAAAACCGATCTCGGTATCAATTCCGGATTTTAGAGAAAGTTCATTTAGTAGATCAACTGCAGTTTTTAAACCTTTTTCATCAAGAAAAAGTTGACGGTTATCCGATCCGTCTTTTTTCATAAAAACAGATAGAGCTATTTTGCCCCGTTTAAGATTCTTTCTTAAAATTTCGCGGACTGCAAATTCCTTATCCGAAATACTTTTAGGCAAACGAATTGATACATCCAAAAATCTGTTGTTAAAACTTTTAATTTCGGCTTCAACCGAAACATCACCTTCTTGAACAACTCCTTTCCCAAAACCGGTCATGCTGTAAAGCATCATCACTCCAAAAAAATTTAATAAGAAAAATAGTTATTTATGAAATGGAACTAAAGATAAAATTAAAAAGCTTCGCCAATGGCAAAATGAAATTGGAAAACGTTATCCTTAAAAATTCTTTTCTGCGTTATTGGACGAGGATCTTGTGGATCGTACAATTTAAAACCGAAATCAATTCTAAACGGAATGAATGAAGAATAATACCTAAACCCGAATCCTCCGGCAACCGCTATATCCTTAAGCACAATTTCGTTGTAATTATTCCAAACATTGCCGTAATCAATAAAAAGTGCTGAACCTATTTCCCCGAAAAGCCTGTTGCGTGATTCAATAGAACCTTCAAAAATTATAAAGCCGCCTGGTAAATTATTTTCGAAGAATACTGATTCAAGGTCTGCAATTGTCAATTCGGAAGGAAGTTCCGACACTGCGGGAATAAGTTCACGAGCAGCCCAGCCTCTCACAGAGTTGCTTCCGCCTGCTGTAAATCTTTGATTTATCGGAATTTCCGCTTTATCACCGTTGTAAGCATGTAGAATTCCTCCGAGAAGTTTAATACCAAATGCAGAAACCTTCGATTTATATACCGCCGGGAAATAAGACGCATTGACTAAAGCTTTATAATAGAGTGGAACTCCGGGTTTTTCTCCGGCAAGTTTATTGATTAAAAAATTAATTCCATTTCCGTTCTCAAAGTTTGTCGAAATTCTGAACCCTCTCGTTGGGAAAAGTACATCGTTGGTGCGATTGCTGCCTAAAGTAATACCGATAAGATTATTGTCAAAAGTAGATTGCTTTTCGCTCGAAGGAATTTCGGAGAGAAGTACAGCTGCTAATGAATCTACATCAACAAAATCTTGTATTCCTTCAATTCTGTTTAATTCTGCTTTGAGCACTCTTAGAATATATTGATCTCGAAAAATTGCTTTGCTGTGTTCGTAATTAATATAAGTTACAAGTGATGTGAGAAAAACATTTTGTGCAAGTTCAAAGTCGAAACTAAGCTTAGTACCTGTCAATGATTCATTATAATCTTGTCTTCGTTTTTGAACCGTGAGATAATTCTCCCATCGAGTGTGAACTAGTTTACCGAAAAGCATAGGTTGTTCGAGAATTAATCGCAAATCGGAATAACCGTATATGTTTGTATCCGAAAGTGCGGGATTCTGCAAAAACTCACTCAAATCCTTAGCTGCCGCGGAGGCTTGAAGCTGAAGCAATCTTGCATCTCCAAAGAAATTCTTTTTCGAAAAACCAAGCGAGAAACCTATGTTGAAAGTATTATCTTCGTTATTGAAAATAAGTTCTGGAATTAGTTCGTGCATCAGCCCTACATCGGTGTTTACGCGCACAGGAACCGTATTTGCCACAGTATCGCCAATAACTTCGGTTACGCTTGCAAACTCGAATAAATTTGTTCTGTAAAGTCTGATTTGAGCCGAAACCATATCGTAAGAACTGTAATAATCACCTGAATCTATACTTACTATCTCAGTTATCAAATCATCATCCACCAAATCCTTGCCGGGTCCTTCTTTAACAACTGACAAACCGTTTACTTTATACCGCTTTCCGGGAATAAACGTAACATTTACATCAACTTTGTTTGATACAGTATCGATTAAAATCTCAGGAGGATCATAACCGAAAAACATGTAACCGTGGTTACGCATGTAATCCCGTGTAAAAATAAGTTCACGATTAACAAGACTTTCGTTGTAAATAATTGTAGAATCAATTTGATATTCATCGTTCACTGTTTTTACGAATTCCGACGGTATTGTCTCAAGTCCGAACTTGTTAAATTTTCTAAAAGTAAACGACGGACCTTCCTCAATATAAAATATTAAAAATACTTCCTCATTCTCTCTGTCTAAAGTAAACTCGGATTTAACCTTCGCTTTGAAATAACCATTGATATTGTAAAAAAGTTCAAGTTGTTCGATATCAACAGGGATCATCAAAGAATCGAACAATATTTCAGATTCACCGAAAGGGGTAAAAGAATTAATAAATTGTGAAAAACCCGACGGACTTTCTTGCGAAGCAAGAATTGATTTCAACTCATCTTCGCTGAATGAATTATTCCCTTCGAATGTTATTTCGGCAATCTCGTACTCAATGAGATTGCTTTGGGCATTCAAGCAAGAAAATGAAAAAAGCACAATTAAATATATGATCAAACTATTCACAAGATAATCACTTTTATGTTTGATAGTCTTTCTCAGTGTGTTACCTCTACTGGTGTTCCGATAGAAACCACGGAAAATATTTCATCAATTGATTCGTCGCTTATTGCGATTGAGCCGTTTGTCCAGTTAAATGTAAAAGGAAGATTTTTGAAGATGAAATTGTAATCGCCAATTCCGTGTATATAAATATCCGCACCCAATTTTGTCCCCGGATAGCTGCATTTGTTTGTTTTCATATATTCAATTATTGCGTTAAATTCCTCTTTTGTTATAATTGAACTCTTAAAAGCTTCGGAAGCATCGTGAATATTTGGGAAGTCCAACCTGAGGCTTTTATGAAACTCCGATGAATCATTCATTTCACAGATTTTAAATTTTCCGGAGGGCGTGACAAAATCATTCTTACAACGTTTTATTTTCTCTGAGTTTTTTCCAAAAACCGCTTTATATTCTTTTACCAAAATCGTGTCCGAATAAAGTTGAAGCGAATAATTAGATTTGTCTATAAAAATCGAAACATTTTTCATTTCTTTTAAACCCTTATCCCTCATCTCTTCTTCTAATGTTTTTTCACCCGAGTTGAGAATTATTCCATAAATAATCATACCGGCAAAAAACAATATTATACTTATGCTGAAGTAAATAATTTTTCGAATCAAATCTTTATGCCGGTTCATCCGGAAATGATTTTTTAATTAAACTAAAAATATACAAAACAAGTAGTCATGAATAAATATCGAAAATAAAAAAGGTACGCCAATTTGACGTACCTTTAAATGAACTATCTTCATCAAAAAAGATTATTCAGCTATGATTTAACCGTAGCTTCAACAACTGATATTGCACTCATATTAATAATATCGTTAACGGAAGCGCCTCTCTGCAGAACATGAACAGGTTTTTTCATTCCCATCAAGATCGGGCCGATAACTGTTGCATCGGTTAATCTTTCAAGAAGTTTGTATGCAATGTTTCCTGAACTCAAATTGGGGAAAATAAGAATGTTTGCATCACCTTTAATGTTCGAGAAAGGAAATTCCTTTGTTGCAATTTTCGGTTCTACTGCTGTATCTGCCTGCATATCACCATCGATAACTAGATCGGGTCGCTGTGATTTTACGATCTCAACAGCTTTAATAACCTTAGAAGTAAGCGGATGTTTAACACTTCCGAAATTGCTGAAAGATAGCATTGCAATTTTAGGA
The DNA here is from genome assembly GCA_024103215.1 of Melioribacteraceae bacterium. Taxonomy (GTDB): domain Bacteria; phylum Bacteroidota; class Ignavibacteria; order Ignavibacteriales; family Melioribacteraceae; genus JAGFIY01. The sequence goes on from JAGFIY010000066.1 coordinate 24,035, forward strand.
ATAATATCAAATTGCCTTACTGTATCCGCAGCACTTATAGCAACTTCCGCAAGAATTTCTGCAGAGGGATCAAGATTAACTGTAGTATCAGCAAAGAAAAGAACTCTGCGTTTGATAATTATTATATAAAGTCCCGAAACAACTGTATTCCCCGGTTTAACACCTATGCACTGCAGTGCCGGACGAATAGTTTGAGGATAGTGATAGGTTAGACCACCTATCAATGAATCAGCATCACCGCATTCAACCATCATTGCACCAAAATAATTTCTATGGCTTAATGCCTCAACTGCAGCCGACCTCGTAATACCTTTCCTTTGTCTTTTTTCGTAAAACAGATCGATGTACTTCTGGGTAAGTTCGGATTCTTTTGGATCGATTATTTCGTACTCTGAAAGATCATATCCGTATTCTACTATTTTCGATTTAATGATTTCCTCGTTACCTAAAAGGACAGGATTACCTATATTATCAGTTTTAACATAATGTGCTGCTCTTATTATTTTTTCTTCTTCTCCTTCGGGATACACTATTTTTTTCGGATTTTTTTGTGCTTTGTGAACTATTAATCTTGTGATCTGCTTTGAAAACCCCAAACGTTCCTGAAGTTCTTCTTCATACGATTTCCAATCTTTAATCGGTTTTCGAGCAACACCTGATTCGATAGCTGCTTTAGCAACTGCTGGTGCTACTTTCCATAATACTCTCGGATCAAATGGTTTTGGGATGATATATTCAGGTCCGAATGAAAAGTCTGTTCCCCCGTAAGCATTTATAACTACTTCGGGAACTTCTTCTTTAGCGAGATCAGCCAAGGCTTTAACAGCCGCCAATTTCATTTCTTCATTTATGGCTTTCGCCCTCACGTCGAGCGCACCTCTAAAAATGAACGGGAATCCAAGTACGTTATTAACCTGGTTCGGATAATCGCTTCTTCCGGTTGCCATTATCAAATCTTTACGAACTTCGATAGCAACTTCGTAGCGAATTTCGGGATCCGGATTTGCCATTGCAAAAATTATAGGGTTAGCCGCCATTGACGCAACCATTTCTTTGCTAAGCAAATCTGGTTTCGAAAGTCCCACAAATACATCGGCTCCTTTCATTGCGGCTTCCAAATCTTCGTAGATATTATCGATGGCATAAGCGGCTTTGTACTTGTTCAAATCTTTTCTTTCTTTGTGGATCAAACCTTTCGAATCGAACAAACAAATATTTTCGCGCTTAACTCCTGCAGTCACATACAGATTGCTGCACGCAATTCCTGCCGCACCGGCACCCACTACAACTATTCGTATATCTTCCAATTTCTTTTTTGCAATTTCTACAGCATTCATAAGAGCTGCACAGGAAATGATGGCAGTTCCGTGCTGATCATCGTGGAAGATCGGGATATCCATTGTTTTCTTAAGTTCTTCTTCAATTTCAAAACATTCGGGAGCTTTGATATCCTCCAAGTTAATTCCGCCAAAAGTGGGTTCCAATAGTTGAACGGTTTTGATTACTTCCTTAGGGTCTTCGGTTTTCAATTCAATATCGAATACGTCAATATCAGCAAATCGTTTGAACAGCACACCTTTTCCTTCCATTACAGGTTTTCCTGCGTGCGGGCCTATGTTCCCGAGTCCTAAAACCGCAGTTCCGTTTGAGACTACCGCAACTAAATTTCCTTTTGCAGTGTAGCTGTAGACATCATCGTCATTCTTGTGAATTTCACGGCAGGGTTCTGCAACACCTGGAGTATATGCAAGAGATAAATCTCTTGAAGTGTAACAAGGCTTTGTTGCAATCACCTCAATTTTACCGTGTCTGCCTTCTTTGTGATACCTAAGTGCTTCTTCTTTTGATATAGCCATAGCTTATCCTTTGTTTTGCGATTAATCCATTTATAATAGATAAATTGAGTTATATATCTACTTAAAAATATCTATAATATTTAAAACAAAAAAGCCCGGATGAACCGGACTTTCATTTATTTTAAAAAAAAATCTAAACTTCCATTATTTCGGCTTCTTTGTGCTTTATTATTTCATCAATTCTTGTGATGTGTTCGTCGGTAAGTTTTTGAACCTCCTGTTCAGCATCGTGTCTTAGGTCTTCAGATAGTTCTTTGTTTTTCTCCTGCTTTTTCAGATGCTCATTCGCGTCTCTTCTCACATTCCGGATCGCAACTTTTGCATCCTCGCCGAATTTTTTCACCAGTTTTACTAGTTCCATTCTTCTCTCTTCGTTGAGAGGAGGAATTGGAATTTTAATATTCGTGCCATCGCTTATGGGATTCAATCCCAAATCTGCTGTAAGAATAGCTTTTTCGATTGCCTGAACTACCGATTTATCCCAAGGAGTTATGCTGAGAGTATGAGCATCCAAAACACTAACATTGCCCACTTGATTTAGCGGCGACATTGTACCGTAATAATCAACTCTAATTCCATCAAGCAAAGCTGTTGTTGCTTTACCGGTACGTATTTTAGTGATCTCTTGACGAAAAGCTTCAATAGATTTGTCCATCTTGGACTTTGCGTCTTTTATAGCTGGATTTGTCATTTGAAACTCCCAATAAATTTATTTAAAATTTCCAACTGCCGTACCAACATTGTTTCCAGTTACTAATTTCAGCAAATTATCTTCAGTATTCATATTAAAAACGATTATCGGCAAATTATTTTCTTTGCAAAGCGAGATCGCCGTTAAATCCATAACCCTTAGATCTTTCTGCAGAACATCGAAATATGATATTTCATTAAATCTGTTTGCATTAGGATTTTTTTCTGGATCAGAATCAAAAATTCCGTCAACTCTTGTACCTTTAAAAATTGCATCGGCTTCAATCTCCACAGCGCGTAGTGAAGCTGCTGTATCGGTGCTGAAATAAGGATGACCTGTGCCAGAACCGAAGATTACAATTCTTCCTTTTTCAAGATGTCTGATGGCTCTTCGTCGAATATAAGGTTCGGCGATTGCTTCCATATTAATCGCACTGGTAAGACGAGTGAACATTCCTTTATGTTCGAGTGCGTTTTGGAGTGCAAGCGAATTTATCATTGTTGCAAGCATACCCATTTGATCGCCGGTAACCCTATCGATCCCTTGATCACTTGCATTAAGACCTCGGTAAATATTTCCGCCGCCAATTACAATTCCGATTTGAACTCCGAGAGAATGAATTTTTTTTATCTCAGTTGTAAAAAAATCAAGAATTGTGGGATCGATGGCTTGATCTGATTTACCCATCAAAGATTCGCCGCTGAGTTTAAGAAGTATTCTTTTGTACTTGGTATTTGTGTTCATAATTGACCTTAAAAATAACAAAAAAAAAGGTCTTAATAAAAATTAAGACCTTAAATTAGAATTACTTTTTCTCGTCGCTCAAATGGAAGCGGCGGAAGAATTTCAGTTTTACCTGAGTGCCGTTTTCCTTATTAAATTCTGAAATCAATTCGCCAACAGATTTTGAGTTATCTTTAACGAATGCTTGTTCGAAAAGACAGGTTTCTTCATAGAATTTATTCAATTTACCCTGTGCAATTTTTTCGATTACTTGCTCTGGTTTGCCTTCTTTTCTTGCTATTTCTTTGTAGATATCCAGTTCTTTTTCAATTTCATCTGTAGGAACTTCTTCTCTGTATAGATATCCCGGTTTCATCGCAGCAACCTGCATTGCAATATCTTTCATTACGGGTTCAATTTTATCAGCAATTCCATCTTCAACATTCTCTGCGGCTAACAAAACTCCAAGTTTAGAACCATGGTGAACATAATCAACAATTTTACCGTTTTCGAGATTATTGATCGTAAATCTTGATATCTCAATTTTCTCACCTATTTTGCCGATAAGATTTGTAAGTTCTTCTTGGACTGTAAGATCGTTACCTTTCAACTGGAGCAACGCTTCTACATCAGTCGGTTTTTGCGAACAGACAACATCAAGCACCATCTTTCCAAAGTTCACAAAATCATCACTGTTTGCCACAAAATCAGTTTCACAGTTAACTTCAACCATAACTCCAGTTTTCCCGCCATCGAGCAGTTTAGTAAGAATGGTACCTTCATTAGCGGTTCTTTCAGCTCTTTTAGCAGCAACCGAAGCACCTTTTTTTCTTAATATTTCGATGGCTTTTTCAAAATCACCGTTTGCTTCGGTTAGCGCTTTTTTACAGTCCATCATTCCAGCGCCGGTTTTATCTCTTAACTCTTTAACTTGCGATGCACTAATACTCATTTAATTTTTCCTTATTTCTATTTTTAATTTTCTTTCGTCTCTTCTTTTGATTGAGAGGCATCGTCACTGTTTGTTTCTTTTTCCTGCTTGTCGGTTTCTTCTACAGCGTTTTCTTTTGAATCGTTTTCATTTTTTTCAGATTTTTTCTTTCTAGTGACTTTCTCGGATTGCTTCTCACCTTTTTGATCAAACTTTACTCTTCTTACTTTTGGTTTCCCGGATTTTTTCTCTTCTTCATTTTCACTTTCGGATTCTTTTTTGGTTCTTTCCTTTTCCGCGTCTTCTTGTGCCTTAAGCTCTTTTGCTTTTTGTGACCCTTCAATTACAGCATCAGCCATTGTTTTAGTTATTATCTCGATTGCTCTTACCGCATCATCATTTGCGGGAATTACATAATCAACCAAATCCGGATCACAGTTGGTATCCACAATTGCATAAACAGGAATATTTAATCTATGAGCTTCCTTAACTGCAATAAATTCCTTTTTAATATCGACAATAAATAAAGCACCGGGAAGTTTATTTAAAAATTCAACGCCATCAAGAACTTTTCTTAATTTATCTCTTTCGCGAGAAAGCTGTAGTCTTTCTTTCTTTGTAATTTTTTCGAAAGTTCCGTCGCTCTCCATTTTCTCGATGTTCTGTAATCTCTTGATACTTTTACGTATAGTCGCAAAATTTGTAAGCATTCCACCAAGCCATCTTTCGCTCACCCAATTCATTTCACAACGTTTTGCTTCGTCCGAAATTACTCCTTTAGCTTGTTTTTTCGTTCCGACAAAAAGTACCTTTTTCCCGCTAGCTACAACATCTCTAAATCTATTAGCAGCAATTTCCAGAGATTCTTGAGTTTTTTTGAGATCGATAATATGAATACCGTTTCTCTCCATAAAGATATACGGTTTCATTTTTGGATTCCATCTGCGAGTAAGGTGACCGAAATGTGCGCCTGCGGCGATAAGTTGTGTTAATTCAACTTTTGACATGTTTTCTCCTGTTTTACTTCTACTTTCTTCAACTTTATCCTTAATCCCTTTTTATGTGGGACACAGGGGATAAATCCGAAAGTATGATTGATTAAATAAATTATCTCTTAGAAAATTGAAATCTTTTTCGTGCTTTTGGCTGTCCGTATTTTTTACGCTCAACCATACGAGGATCACGGGTAAGCAATCCTTCAGACTTAAGAGTCGGTCTGAACTCTTCGTTAATAGCGATAAGCGCTCTAGCAATTCCGAGTCTGATTGCTTCTGCTTGACCTGAAACTCCACCGCCTCGAACGTTCGCATAAATATCATATTTGCCGAGTGTTTCTGTTAATGTCAAAGGAAGCATGACATCATCTCTGTGAGTTTTAAGAGGAAAGTATTTATCGAATTCTCTTTTATTAACTGTAACGTTTCCTTTGCCGCTTCTTAAATAAACGCGAGCAACGGCATTTTTTCTTCTTCCGATATGAATTTTATCTGCCATCAAAACCCCTTAAAAACTTAATATTTCCGGCTGTTGAGCTGAATGAGGATGATTTTCGCCGGTATAAACTTTTAATTTTTTAATTAACTTTCTGCCTAATCTATTTTTAGGAAGCATTCCTTTCACTGCTTTTTCGATTACAGCTTCGGGATTTTTATCCATCATTTGTGCAAAAGATTTAATTTTAACACCACCCGGATAACCGGAATGAGAAAAGTAAGATTTTTGCAGCGGTCTTTTACCGGTCATTCTAATTTTATCGGCATTCACAACAATTACGAAATCACCGGCATCCATATTTGGAGTAAACACAGCTTTACGTTTTCCACGGATAACCGACGCAACATTTGCGGCTAGTCTACCCAAAACCTGATCAGTAGCATCAACAACGTACCATTTTCTATTGGCATCTTCAGGTTTTATAAATTTTGTTAATTTTTCCTGCTTCACAGTTTAATTCCTCCAAGGTCGAGACAAATTTTTTATAGAGCCAACAAATATATTGGATTAGAGTAGAAATGTCAAGATTATCATATCATTCATTATCTGTAGGAAACGGTACGAAAGCTAAAATTGTTTTGGGAAATTTGTCCGTCACCATTAGAAATCCTAAATCATCCAATTTTGCCAGCCCTTCCCAATTTCTACTTTCTCCGTCGGTTTGTAATTCAAGATAAACAGGATTTTTTTCACCCAAAACAATTTTTTGATCAAGAATTTGAAGATTAATTATTCTTTCGACAGAGTCTGAATTTTTATGAGATTTTCCTACTCCGAAATTAGTAATTATTATATCATCAGCGGGTTTGAGCTTTTCGTGATCTCCGGGCCAAAAATAGTTTATTACCCAAAAATTACCACTTGAATCAATTTGCGATGCATCGGTAATTCTGTACTCGATGTTGTCGAGGCTATAATACTGCGATTCAATTAAATTTGGATCAAGCACATTTACTACTGGATTCGGATTAACATTACTCCCGTTTGCTTCATAAATGCTCAAAATTTTGTCATCGTGAACCAGTAAACTCTCTTCAGAATAATTAAAAATTTCTATCGCTTGATCGATCTTTTTTAATGTTGATTTTTCGAGTACAATTTTATTATCAGTTTCATGATAAATCCCCATTACGATATACCCTGCAGTTTCTCCCCCATCAAGAGATTCAATTGTCAGATAAACTTTATCATCTTTAAATGCAATTGCTTCATATCCGGAGCCCCAACTATTAAATTCTTCAAGTCCTTCAGCAAAAAGTTTTATTTGATTATAGTTAAGTCGATTATCGAGATCGCCATTGAGAACGTTGAGTATGTCCGATTTATTTATAAAATAAAGATAACCGTATTCATCTAAACCGGACATCTTAAAAGGAAATTGGGGTAAGATAAACAATTGATCACCGTACCAATCCAATCCGGAGAGTTCGGATGAATTCTCCGAAAGTGGTCCTATAAATTTAAATTCAAATAACTTTGATTCATCAACAACCCTAGCATTTTGTTCTTGATTAGTTGTTTCCGGAGCATTATGCGAACACGCGGGAATTAATAAAATAAAGAGGGCAGCAAAAATTTTTCTCAAATCTATTTTCCTATATCTAATTGAAATTATTTAGTCATTAGGTGAATAATATTTTGGAAGCAGATCTGCAACTCCCCTGGTCGACCAATAGCCATGAGTTTCAATAGACATCACTTCAGTCGCGTATCCGAGTGAATCCAAAACCGCTTCGCCGAACAATAATTTAACCCATGAAATCGGAAGTCCGTCAATTCTTCTTCTTGTATCTTTTATTTGCAAATAGTGGTCGAAATGCAGAGTATAGTTTTTTGTTTCTTCGTTGAAATTAAGTATTGAATCAGCAGCAAATACCGGATTTCTGTATCCATCAAAACCCGATTGTGAGGCAATTCTGCTGGTTTCGATCTCGTACCCGTGCTTTCCAAAATCTCCTTTTACTAAAGATTGCAAGAAGTGATCGAGCGATCCTTCATAAGCTTTTACTCTGTTGCTGCGCCATTCGTCTTGAATGTTTTCGTCGTCTGCAGTCATTTCAATAAATCTTGGGAGTAGAAGATATTTTACTCTTTGTTCAACATCATTAAATGAAAATTCTTTTAGTTCGCAAATTAGTTCATATCCCAGAGCTTTGTTAATTATTTTAAATGGACGTTCGATGCTTGCAACTAATAGATGCGGTTTTGGTTTAGTAAATTCAAAATATTGAACATCCTCAATTATACAATCATCAGCGAATTTTGATCGTCCGAGGAAATAACGTTTAAATTTTTTCAAATCGGATTCCCATTCGCTGGGCGCAGTAGATTTAACTTCAACTTGATCAACTCTGTAAATTTTTACCCGCATTTCTATATTTATTTCCAGAGTTTCATTTTCCTTTAGATTTATAATTTTCTGAACACTTTCATACCCGATCATTGAAGCAACTAATTCATGCTGCCCATTTTTAATATTCTTTAATGAAAATTTTCCATCCAATCCACTCGTTGTTCCCCAAGTGGTTCCCGAAATAAAAATATTAACGTTCGGCAATGCTTCACCGGATTCTTGGTCAACAACTTTGCCATTAATTATTCCATCGTTTGCAAATAATTGTCCTAATGCAATAAGAAAAAGAAAAATTAAATTTGATCGAAAAAATAGAACCATCTTATTTATGTAGCTTTTGTTTTATTGAATTCAATTCTATCGGATTAATTACGGCAACGTATGTAGATTCAATTTTTTCTTTCACTTCTTCCATAATTGAAACCAAAGTTTCAGGAAGTCCTTCCTCCCAGGGAATTCTTGTTCTCTCTTGATTGAGAAGTTCATATTCCGATTTTACTAATTGGCTGAATTCAGAATCTGCCGATGATTGGATATAATTATTTAAGAAATTTTTGAATAGATAATTTACTTTTTGCGCCAAATCAAAATTACGCATTGCAATTACATCCTCAGCTTTTTCATCCTTTACTTCCAAATCAAGATTAACTCCGTCCTGTTGAGCATGATCGTCCTCAAAAATCTTTATCGGTGGTCCATCCCCTGGTGATTTTTTTAAGTAGGAAAAATATGAGACTATATAATAGAAATAATATTCGCCGAGGCTCATTCCGTAATCCAACAAGAGAGTGTTTCTATTTGAATAATACTTAATCATTTCCGGAACAACACTTATTCCGGTATTAATGAGACCGATAGATTCCCAGAAATTTTTATCCTTCTTTTCACCCGAAATTGTATCGACTAGTTCGCTAAAATTCTCATAGAATTTTGTGCTTCTAACATTGAGCGTATCTCGGAGATTTAAGAAGAGATTCAATCTTTCCTCAAATTTAGGCTGTTCGAAAACGGGGACAAAATCTTCTTCCCTACCAAACTTTTCCGTTAAAGTTTTTGAAATTTCCTCAATCTGCTCCACATTCTGAACTGTATCTTTTACATAATTATAAACGAGGACTCCGACAACAATTATTATTATCGCTACTACACCGCATCCTATGCCGCATCCGGTCGCAATTTTAGACGATCTTTCAGCCATTTTCTTCCTCCCATATAATAAACGTTTAAAAATAACCAAATTATTCGGCTTTGCCATGTAATCGCGAGTTAACTTTTGCCTTCTCGAAACATTTACATAATTTTACGGAGTTTATTTGGAGTGCAAATGAAAATTCTTGTAACAGGGGGTGCCGGATTCTTAGGTATTAACGAGATCCGACACTTATTGAAACGCAATCACGATGTTGTTTCTCTTGACATAGCTGAATTTGAATACACAGATGTAAAAGATAAAGTAAAAATCATTACTGGTGATATCCGCGATAAATCGGTCGTAAAAAAAGCTATGCAGGGAGTTGATGAAGTAGTACATACAGCGGCAGCACTTCCACTTTATTACGAAGAAGAAATTTTCACAACTGATATTGACGGGACAAGAAATCTTCTCGAAGCGGCAAAAAAAGAAGGTGTAAAGCGTTTCGTTCATATTTCATCTACGGCAGTTTACGGCATTCCCGATCATCACCCTATTTATGAGATTGATAGACTTGATGGTGTTGGTCCTTACGGAATAGCAAAAATAAAAGCTGAAGAGGAATGTCTTGCCTTTCGTCGGCAAGGTATGTGTGTACCTATCTTAAGACCGAAATCATTCGTTGGGCCAGAAAGATTAGGTGTATTCGCGCTTCTCTACGATTGGGCTTATACCGGGCATAACTTTCCTATGATCGGAAACGGAAACAACCATTACCAATTACTTGACGTGGAAGATTTGTGCGATGCAATTTATTTAGCTCTTACATTGCCAGAAGAGAAAGTAAATGATACGTTTAACATCGGCGCGAAAGAATTTACCACAATGAGGGAAGATTACCAGGCGGTGCTGGATTATGCAGGGCATGGAAAAAAGATCATCGGACTGCCGGAAAAACCAATTATCTGGACATTACGTTTTCTTGAAGTATTAAAACTCTCACCTCTTTACAAATGGGTTTATGAAACCGCTTCAAAGGATTCGTTTGTTTCAATTGAGAAAGCTGAAAAAGTGCT
>JAGFIY010000092.1 GCA_024103215.1 Melioribacteraceae bacterium
AATAATCCCGGAATGATAATAGAATGGACGAAAATTAACGATAAGCGTTTTGGAGATAAGGAAATTGAGCTTGGTGGAACAGAACCGTTTGTTCTGAACAATCCGCCTGTCGATAGTCTGGATTCGGCAAACAAAAATAATTTTGAACTTCTGACAAAAATATTTGACTCGCTCCCACTATTAAAAGTAGATAAACCGAAGATCGAAAAACTAAGCGGCAATGTAAGCCGGGTTACGTTTACTCTTCGCAACGAAGGAATTCTTCCCACTCATACTGTTGTTGGAAGAAGAGTAAAAGCGCTGCGACCGATTCTCATAAAAACAAAACTTGAAAATTCAATGGAGATAAAGACCGGACACAAAATTGAATTTATCGAAGATCCTCTGCCCGGCGGCGCAGAAGTTACAAAATCATTTGTAATAACTGGGAACGGTAAAGCAGAATTTGAGATCGGGTCCCCTTCGGCGGGGATTATAAATATCAGCGTTAATCTTTAAGAGAGCAGAATGAAGTTGAGACACATTATCGCTGCTCTTTTCTTATCATTAACGCTTCAAGCACAAGTTGAATCAGCCCTTAAAGCAATCGGCGCACCGAACAATCCAAAAGTGCAAATTTCTTGGAACAGGTTTTACGATCATAAAACTGTCGGTGAAATTCTTCACAAACTTAATGACGCTTATCCTGCGATTACTTCTCTCGAATCGATCGGGAAATCTTTTTCGGGAAAAGATATTTGGTGCTTGACAATTAATAATCCCGGTACGGGGAACGAATTTAACAAACCTGCATTTTATATCGATGCCGCAGTTCATGCTAATGAAATTCAAGCTGTGGAAACAGCACTTTATTCGGCTTGGTTCATTCTTGAAAGTTATGGTTCGAATTCATTTCTAAAGCAACTGGTTGATCGCATTGTGTTTTATATTATTCCTTCGCAGAGGCCCGACAGCCGGGATATATTTCTTAACGAAACAAATTATTTTCATCTGCGAGCAGGTCAAATTCCGAGAGATGACGACGGCGACGGATTATTCGACGAAGATCCTTACGATGATCTAAATGGCGATGGACACATAACTCAGATGCGAATAAAGTCAAATACCGGAAGATGGAAGGTTCATCCCAAGTACTCATATTTAATGATGCGCGCAGATGAAGACGAAGAAGGAGAGTATGATTTAATCTTCGGCGAAGGCGTCGATAACGACGGTGACGGAAAGCTAAACGGGGACGGCAACGGTTATGACGATCCAAACAGAAACTGGGCTTTCTTGTGGAAGCCGAATTATATTCAATCTGGCGCAGATCGTTTTCCGTTCAGTATCAAAGAAACAAAAATCGTATCTGATTTTATGAAAGCGCATCCGAATATAATTGCATCACAGTTATATCTCAACACGGGCGGATGGCTGTTGATAGGTCCAAACCAGAACGTGGAAGATGTTGTTCATAAGGAGGATATTGAACTTTTTGATTTTCTCGGTGGACTAGGTGAAAAAATTCTCCCCGGTTATGAATATATAAACACGTATAAAGATTTTTACCCGACTTACGGCGATGAAACGAACTGGCATTACGCTTCGCTGGGAGTTATGCCGTTTGTGAATGAACTTTGGACATCGTTCAATATGTTTAGGCGTAAAATCGAGCGCGGTGAAAGAGATGAAAGCAACGGTTTCTTTAACGATTTGCTGCTATTCGGTGAAGCATTTGTTTCATGGGAAGAATATGATCATCCGCAATTTGGAAAAATTGAAATCGGTGGTTTTAAAAAACAATTCGGAAGAGTTCCCCCATCCTTTCTTCTGGAAGAAGAATTTCACCGCAACTTTGCGTTTACCCTGCTTCATGCTTCGTTTCTACCAGATTTAGATATTGATACTCCAATCGTTAATCAGCTCGGTGGCGGGTTGTATCAAATACGAGTGACCGTAAGGAACAAAAATTTAATTCCTACACGATTGTATGTCGATGAACTTAATAATATCGGAAGATCTGATTGGTTGATAATTAAAAATTCAGACGTCGTAAGCGGCGGACTGACTTCTTCGGAGTTTGAAAATAAATTTATCGAACACAAATATAACAAGGATAAGCTTGAAGTCGGCAGATTAGATGGAAATTCATCAATTACTGCAGTTTGGATAATTCGCAATCCGCGTTCTGTCGAAATTGAATACAATTCGCTTAAAGGCGGGAAAAAGAAATTTAAACTGAATAAAATTTAATGAATAAGAGGAAAAAATAGATGAATCGATTATTCTTCGCATTTTTTTTAGCGGTGCTAATTTCGGTGCAGCTTAGCGCACAAAACGAAATAACAAAATCCGCGCTTAAAGCAATAGGCGCTCCCAACAATCCTAAAGTTCAAGTAGCTTGGAACAGATACTACGATTGGGCGGGCGTTGTGGAGATACTTAATAAACTGCACAAAGAATATCCCGATTTGTGCGAGCTTACCGAAATAGGAAAATCATACGAAGGCCGTGAGCTTTATGCACTTACAATAACAAATCCGGAGAAAGGAGATAAACTTGATAAGCCTGCGTTTTATATAGATGCTTCTGTTCATGCAAACGAAGTTCAAGCTGTTGAAGTTGCACTTTACACAGCTTGGTATCTTCTTGAAAATTACAACGAAGTTGAGTTTATAAAAAATCTTGTGGATACTAAAACATTTTACATTGTGCCGTTTCAAAGTCCGGACAGCCGTGATGAATTTATTCATTCTGCAAATACAGCAAACTCGCCGCGCTCCGGTCAAGTTCCGCGTGATGACGACGGGGACGGACTTTTTGACGAAGACGGTTACGATGATCTTAACGGAGACGGACACATTACTCAGATGAGGATTAAATCCTCAAGCGGAAGATGGAAAACTCATTCAGATTTTCCCGAAGTAATGATAAGATGCGAACCTGATGAACCCGGCGAGTACGAAGTTTTTTGGTCCGAAGGATTTGATAATGACGGGGATGGAAGAATAAACGAAGACGGGGATGGTTATTACGATCCAAACAGAAACTGGGGTTGGTTTTGGAGACCCCATTATATCCAGTATGGCTCGGACAGATTCCCGTTCAGTCTTCCTGAATCCTATGCGATAGGTAATTTTATAAAATCGCATCCAAACATTTTGGCGTCGCAGTCCTATCACAATGCTGGCGGAATGTTTCTTCACGGTCCCGGTGCAAAAGAGGATAAAGCTTATCGCGAGGACGACAGATTATTCAACTTGGTGGGAGAGAAAGGCGAGAAGATAATTCCCGGTTATAGAAATATGACAACTTACAAAGATTTGTATACCGTTTATGGCGGCGAAACGGATTGGCATTATTCCGGTCTTGGGATTATGGCTTATGTAAACGAACTTTGGTCAACGTTTAATATGTTCAGAACGGAAGTGAAGCGGGAAGAGAGCAGCGAAGAAAGATACAAGTTTAACAAATATCTCCTCTTTGGTGAGGCATTTGTAAGCTGGGAAAAAGTTGATCATCCGCAGTACGGAAAGGTTGAAGTCGGAGGGTACAAAAAGCAGTTCAGCAGGATGCCTCCTTCGTTTCTTCTTGAGGAGGAATGCCACAGAAACATGGCGTTCACTTTGCTTCAGGCATCTTACCTTCCGGAGCTTGAAATAAATTTAATCGATAAGAAAAAACTCGGCGGAAATCTCTATGAAGTAACAGTTGAAATATACAATAACGGAGTTATCCCCACTCGATTGATGGTAGATGTTGAAAACAAAATTAGCAGACCGGATCGGATTTCAATAGACGGCGGTAAAGTAATTTCCGGCGGAATAAAATCATCAAAGTTCGATGCAAATTATACGGAGCAAAAATTTAATCCGGTAAAGTTATCTGTGGATAGAATCGAAGGAAAATCTTCAGTTGTTGCAATATGGCTTATTGAAGGAAACGGTTCTTTTACTATAAATGTAGATTCACAAAAAGGCGGTAAAACAAGTAAGAAAATTTAAATCTTGTAGTTCTCTGCGGCTTTGCGTGAACTTGAGCTTTAATTCCTCGCAAAGTCCGCAAAGAAATATAATTACAGAAGCATAAATTTATTCATTCTTTTTCGGAACAGTTGTAAGCCAGGTTCCATATTGAACTTGTTCTTCAAGTCTGCACGACCATACAAGCTGATCTTTATAAACCGTTATATCGGGACATCCGTCGCACATGCTTTGTTCACCCTTCTCGGTAAAATCAACCGGTTGGATGAACATAATTGTCTGCATGTAAGCTTTTTTAAACAACCTTAAAGGATTCTTCAAATAATTTTTAGATGCTTTTCTCAATCCCTTATCAAAGGGCCAGAGCAGAAGCATCGAGGCTCTTCCTTTTCTTGTTAATTTTGGTGAAGCATAAGAAAGATAGGTTCCCTTGAAAAAATGATGAACAATCATCATCAGTTCCAAAAACTTTGGTCCTAGGTAACCGTAAATTTTCTTTTTTGTCCCCACTCTTTCGGTAAGCAGCCATTTAAAAGAATCCGGTTTAACCGTTCCGTTTAAGTAAGCGGCGGGAGTAAACTCCGGAAACCTTTCTCTAACTTTATTAAGTACGTCGGTGGAAAGAATATCAACATTTCGTTTAGACTCCGAGTGATACATTATTTCATCCCAGTTAACTTTTTGACCTCCTGCATACCAATCAAATGGCAAATTTGGAACAACGTGTCTAAATGCAATAAAGACCATAGTTTGAACGATATCAATATTTCTGTGAGCCCAATGGATTAAATCCGGTACGTATTGAATTGTATCCTCGTAAACAGTTGAGTTGAAGGAACAAGCAATATTTCCCACGTCAGCCAGCATTCTCGCATATCTATAACGTAGTTCATTAAGCTCAACTTCGTTTTTACCCTTCCATTCTGAACCGCGGCCCTGTTTGCTGTCCACATGAAAAGTAAAACCAAATACACCTGCTTTCTTCAATTCCTTTAACAGGTTGCGGGTTAAAGCTTTCCCGTTAGTGTTTATAATTGGTTTTAATCCTCTTCTTTTAATCTCGGCAACAAGTTCAACAATTTCCGGATAGAGCAGAGGATCGCCCCCCGCAATCGAGATACAGTCGGAGGTGCGGTATTTTTGAAAAATATCCAGCTCGTGCTTAACCTCTTCGAATGATTTGTGAACATTTTCGTTCTTGCGGTAACATCCGTCGCAGTGAAGATTGCATAATGCAGTTGGCTCAAGCCACGAGATAGCATTATCCGGCAAAGTCCAAGGAAGTCTGTAAAGTTTCGTGTGGTCAATAATTCCATTATTGTTCATATTACCCTCATCTATAAATAATGCATTGCTTTCGAAAACGAAGACAAACTATCCGAATAATTTAAATGCCGAAAATAAGCATCGAAACTTTAAAAAATCCCCGTTTATATGCAATTGACAAATTTATCTCGGAAAGAATTCCCGTTGAGAAATAAAACGATCACAAATTTATCGCCATTTTCTCGCATACCATTCCTGTTCTGAATTGTATTGGGCATGTGCGCGGCTTTGATTTGGGAATTGACCGGGTTGATTTGTATTTGGCTGCTGATATTCTTGACGTTTATTCATCTGTAAATATAATATTAATAACCAAGTTGGATAAAGTAGGAATAAAACTGTTTGAAGCCAGAAATAACTTACAACAATCTTTTTCCCGAACTCTTCAAAATCGATAAATCCGTTTATGATAAGCATGCCGAATACGGCAGCGTATGAAGCAATAATAACATACTTTGTGGAGGTCAATTCGAATTTCTTAACACTCGAATAAGTAGAAAGAAAAAACATTCCCCATCCGAATGCAAGAAATGATATAATGATGTTTTGATAAGAATATGCACTTAAGCTGAAGTAAATATTGAAGACTGGAATTTTAAAACTAAACAGATGAACTGCACAAACCATAAAAAAATACACCGCTCCTCCGAAGAGCGACCATCTTAATAACTTGTTGTCAACTTTCATCGCCTGCTCAGTTAAATGATTTTATAACTAATATACCTAATTGAACCCGATGTGGCAAGAGTCTCATTTTGCGCAATCTGAAACTTTAGCTCACAAAATTCAATAATCACGCGTAATTAATTATTTTCGATGATGTTCAGCCGAATTAAATTTAACTACTTCATTGCTTCTTTATTCAATCGTTCAATATCTGCCGTGCTTCTTGGATGACCGATTGAATTCATCTGATTATAATGAATAATATACTGCTCTTTACTTACTTCATTCTGCCAGTTTCCGCTTAGCATTGCAAAACCAACTATACCAAAATAGATTGCTAAAATTCCGGCTAGAACATATTTGCCGTTTACCTTTTTCTTTTTCGGTACGAATTGAAGACTTAATGTGTCCTTAACCGGACAAACATCAACGCAGCTCATGCAAGTTGAACATTCGTCGGAGATGACTGTTTTAATTTTATCCACTTTTATGTTTGAAGGACATGCTTTTGCACAAAGATTGCAATCGATACAACTTATTTCATTCCGCTTAATTTTGTTTGGACTTAGCAATGAAAAGATGCCTAGCAATGCTCCGTAAGGACATAAATATCTGCACCAAAAATTTCTTATGAATATTGACAGCACAAATAATACAGCAATAACAATTAGTGAAAATTGTGAGATCTCTGCAAAGAAATAGTACATTTTCACATCAGCAATTATGTTGTACGGAGAGTCCAAAAAATACTTAAGCGAAAGTTCCGTCATCGAAACGAAGATCGAAAAAGCAAAAAATCCAAGCAGCAAATATTTCAAGCTTCTAAGCGGATAATCCAGAAAGCGGGGCATTTTGAATTTTTTCTTGAAGAGCTTCTTCCAAAATCTGTCCCCGAAATCGCCAACCATTTCCGATAAGAATCCAATGGGACAAATCCAACTGCAGAAAGCCTTACCGAAAGCAAATGAAACACTTACTATTGCAAGAAGAATAAAAAAGCCGGCGGGATGAACCGGATGGATATTACCCGATAAGAAGAAATAATAAATACTCATCAAAGCGCTTATCGGAAGGAACGCTTCTACACCCGGAGGTCGTTCGTAAAAAGTTGTTGCTCCCCCCGATTCCAAGAAAGATGTGAAAAGTATAAATTCATATCCTATCCATAAGGAAATAATTACAAATAGAATCTGAACGTAAAATCTATATTTCTGAACCTTTGGTTCGTCGTTTTTTATATAATTTTTTGCCATTTTGTATAAACAGATTAAATATTCTGATTATAACTTAATTTATTCGGATGAATTTGTCAACTGAAATCGGAAAATAAAAACAGTTTTTTATTGATTCTGCTTGTGCGTGTTTCTACATTAGTAAAAATCAAATGGAATCGGTAAATAATATGAAAGGACTGTTTAGAAAATGAAACGTCATAACGCGTTGATTCCACTTTCACATGATCATCATCACGGGCTGTTGCTTTCCCAGCTTTTGAAAAAGGATGCTCCAAAGTACAAAGGACTTCCCGACAGCACACAAGGAAAAATAGATTACTTAGACAGCGCTTATAAAACAGAGCTGATCCCTCATTTCAAAAACGAAGAAGAAATTCTTTTTCCTTTCGTTAGAGGGAAGGATGCAAATCTTGATGCATTGATAGACGAAGTTCTCGAACAACACATTAGAATTGAACAACTTTACGCGCAAGTTAAAACAAGCGGAGATAAAATCCTGGCAATGAATGATTTTGCACTTCTGCTTGATCAGCATATTCGTCTCGAAGAGCGTGAAGTTCTCCCATTAATTCAAGAATTATTCGACGACCAATTGGAAGAGCTTAACGGAAAAATCGTTGCTGTAAAAAGCGACGATGCTTGCGAAACTTAAATTATTCAAATAGAAATTCATTTTTTCAAGTTATAACATTTTTCTGTTGACAAGGTGGCAATTAGTTAGTATATTGAAATCAGATAATTTATTCTGATTAAAACCCGAGATATCAATATGTTATTTTGAACGAAAGTGAATAGAGCAAAGATAAATAAGACATCTCATACCATTTATGTTGTTTAATAAAAAAACAGAATACAGCATAAGGATTATGTTGTTTATGCTAAAGAGAAAAGGTCAAATAATTTCTGCCGGAAGTGTTGCCGACAAACTTAATCTTCCCGGGGAATTTGTTTCAAAAATTCTTCAATCGCTTTCAAGAGACGGATTTCTTCGTTCGAGGAAAGGCAAAGGCGGCGGTTTTATGCTTTCCGAAAATTCGGCTGAGAGTAAACTGGTGGAGATTATAAACACGTATGAAAGTAATTCCATTTCTGCGGATTGTATTATGGGTGTTTATGAATTTTGTATCGGTCAAACCTGCCCGCTATATGAGGACTGGAATAAGCTACTTTCAAATTTGGAAAACAGGAAAATCGAGACATTGAAAAATCTTTTGGATTAAAATCAGAGCAAACATTCTTAAATAAACAAAAGGAAAAATTATGAAAAAAATTATTCTTCTTATCTTCTCCGCATCGTTATTAATTTTAGCTTCCTGCGGAAGCGAAAACAATTCGGAAACAACAAGCCGCAATCCGGATGACGCTAAGCAGAAGATGGCGGAAAAATTAGGCCTTACCGTTTTCGAACTCGAAAATGGAATCGGTCCGATAAAAGAAAAAATTCAATTAAGCGGAATAGATGAGATTAAAGCAGCGTCCGGCGAAGAGATTTTTGTTGCAAAGTGTGCACAGTGTCACAAACTAGACGAACGTTACACGGGACCTGCACTCCGCGGAGTTACCGAAACCCGTTCACCTGAATACATATTAAATATGATCCTCAATCCTGAAGAGATGACCAAACGTCACCCCGAAGCAAGGAAGATGCTGGCAATGTACGCTAACCAGATGACGTTCCAAAACGTGACCAAAGATGATGCAAGAGCATTACTGGAATACTTAAGAAAAGAATCTAAATAACTAAATCCAGGAGAAAACAATATGTTAAAGAAACTCCCATTTATTTCAGTTGCACTGCTTCTTGTATTTATGTTTACGGCATGTGCAGAAAACGGAAGTAAACCCGGGGCAAGCGATGCTGCCGAGAAAGTTTACGTAGCTCCCGGTGAGTACGATGAATTCTATTCATTTATGTCAGGCGGATTCAGCGGTCAGGTAACTGTTTACGGTTTACCTTCGGGAAGATTGTTTAAGATAATTCCTGTTTTTTCTCAATATCCCGAAAACGGATACGGATATACTCCCGAAACAAAGCCGATGCTGCAAACCTCTTACGGTGAAATTCCTTGGGACGATGCTCATCATCCGGAGCTTTCGCAAACAGACGGCATTCCCGACGGACGCTGGTTATTTATTAATGCAAACAACACTCCCCGCGTTGCAAGAATCGATTTAAGCACTTTTGAAACAAAGGAAATTTTGGAGATCCCTAATTCCGGCGGAAATCATGGATCGCCTTTTACAACCATGAATACAGAATATATTGTTGCCTCGACAAGATTCAGTGTTCCCGTTCCTCAAAGAGATGTTCCGATTTCATCGTACAAAGAAAATTTCAGAGGAACACTTTCATTTATAAAAATCGACCAAAAGGAAGGAAATATGGATCTTGCTTTTCAAATTTTAGTTCCTGGCTTCGATTACGATTTAGCCCATGCAGGCAAAGGTCCATCACACGGCTGGGCATTTTTTACTTCATATAACAGCGAACAGGCAAATACTCTTCTTGAAATAAATGCTTCGCAGAATGATAAAGATTTTATAGCGGCAGTAAACTGGAAGAAAGCCGAAGATTACATTAAACAAGGTAAAGGCAAAACCTATCCGTCGGAATATTACAGAAACTATTACGATGATAACTCTCACACTGCTTACTCGGAAAAGAAGGAAAGTGTGCTCGTTCTGGATCCAAAAGATTGCCCGGGGATTATTTATTATCTGCCCACACCGAAATCACCTCATGGCGTTGATGTTGATCCTTCAGGCGAATACATAGTGGCAGGCGGGAAACTTGCAACGGTTATTCCTGTTCATTCGTTTTCAAAGATGTTGCAGGCAATTGAGAACGAGGATTTCATTGCGGATATGTTCGGCATCCCGGTGCTTAAATACGAAGCAGTAATCGCCGGCGAGGTTGAAAATCCTGGATTAGGTCCGCTTCATACCGAATTTGACGGAAACGGTTACGCCTACACTTCGGCATTTATTTCAAGCGAGGTTGTTAAATGGAAACTGGGCACTTGGGAAGTCGTAGATAGAATTCCGTCCTATTATTCGATCGGTCATTTGATGATTCCCGGTGGTGACAGCAAACAGCCATTCGGAAAATATTTGGTTGCGCTGAACAAAATCACAAAAGACCGCTATCTCCCGACCGGACCCGAATTGTGCCAATCAGCTCAACTTATCGATATTACAGGAGATAAAATGAAACTGTTGCTGGATTTCCCAACTATAGGAGAGCCGCACTATGCACAAGCAATTCCAGCAGAGATACTTATGGAAAAACAAAAGAAGATTTTTGAACTTGAGAAGAACACACACCAATTCGGAGTTAAATCCGAAAAGGATACAAGAGTTGAACGGAATGGAAAAGAACTCCATATTTATATGACAACAACTCGTACTCACTTTAAACCAGATAACATTGAAGGTGCGAAAGTAGGCGACAAAATTTTCTTCCATATTACTAATCTAGAACAGGATTGGGATATACCTCATGGTTTTGCAGTCAAAGGAATGAGAACGGCAGAATTGCTGATTATGCCCGGTCAAACTAGAACCGCTGTCTGGGAACCAACTAAGGAAGGAGTTTATCCATTCTATTGTACAGATTTTTGTTCGGCTCTTCACCAGGAGATGCAGGGTTATATTAGAATCGGAGGAGCAGACAGCAACACTGAGTTAAGTTATAATTAGAACAAACTATTGCGATAAAAGATAGGTTAGGATTCAGAATGAATGATGAAAATAAATTATCGAAAAAAAGTTTAATAATATTTTCTCTAGGGATGCTGCTTTTAGCGGCATCCTACTTTTTTCCGATTTGGACCATCGATCTTGATGCGCCGCAGTACCCCGAAGGAATGGGATTAAGAATCTGGGCTGATGAAATAAGAGGAGAAAATGAGCACGACTTAAATAATTTGAATAAACTCAATCACTATATAGGTATGAAAGAAATTGACCCCGAAGCAATCCCCGAGTTAAAAATTATTCCGTTTGTACTCATCTTTATGATTCTTTTTGGTGCAGCAGTTATAATAACAAAAAAGAAAAAATTGCTTCTAGCTTGGAATGTTATCTTGATTTTATTTCTGCTCGTCGGATTATATGATTTTTATATGTGGGAATACGATTACGGTCATAATCTTAATCCGAATGCTCCGATAAAAGTACCGGGTATGGCTTATCAGCCTCCGTTAATCGGTTCAAAACAGTTGCTCAATATTACAGCGGTTTCACTTCCGGGAATTGGAGGAATACTAATAGGCACAGCATTAATGCTGTCAATTTTTTCATATACATATGAGAGAGTAATGAATAAAAGAAAAATACGGCCTAGTGCGGAATTAGCAGCGGCAATTTTTCTGCTTCTGTTTTCAGGCTGCAGTAAAGAACCGGTTCCAATAAATTACGGGAACGATAACTGCGATTATTGTTTGATGACGATAATCGAGAGCAAATTCGGAACGGAACTTATAACAGATAAAGGAAAAATCTATAAGTTTGATTCAATTGAATGTCTCGCCGCATTCGAAACAGAACATGGAATTGATGCAGTCGATTCAAAATGGGTAACTGATTTTTCGGGAATTCATCAGCTGATCAACCATAATGATGCGTACTTTCTCTTGAGCAAACGGTTAAGAAGTCCAATGGGATTATTTCTAAGTGCTTATTCGAGTGTTGAAGAACTTGAAAAAGTAAAAAGTGAGTTCGGCGGAGAAGAAATTACCTGGAATGAATTGGTGGATTATGTTAAACAGAAGTGGGATTAAATTCATCTTTTTAATCTGTTTGTATTTCACTTTTTCGTTCGTTTATGCGGGCGAGCTTAAAGTCGGTAAGGGAGAACATTTCGCAACAATTAAATCCGCTCTGGAATCTTCTTCTCCTTTCGATACAATTTTTATCAGTCCCGGTATTTATAAAGAAAGAAATATTGTGATCGACAAACCGCTGACTTTAACCGGCATTAATTATCCAATTATTGACGGCGAAGACAAACATGAGATATTTACCGTTGTGAGTGATTCGGTTGTTATTCAAAAAATAAAATTTATCAATTCTGGAGTGAGTTTTATCGATGACAATGCAGCGGTAAAATTAGATGAGGTTAATAATTGTATAATATCTGACAACATCTTCGAGAAAAATTTTTTTGCAGTTTACCTTGCAAAGTCTTCGGATTGTAAAGTTCTGAACAACAAAATTACTTCCGAAAAAAAATCTGAAGCTTCATCCGGAAACGGAATTCATCTTTGGTATTGTAAGAATATTGAAATTGTAGGAAATTATATAAGCGGTCACCGCGACGGTATTTATTTTGAATTTGTTGAATCGAGTTCGATAAACAATAATATTAGCGAACACAATTTGAGATACGGTCTTCATTTTATGTTTTCGGATAACTGCAGTTATTCTCAAAACGAATTTAGCTACAACGGTGCCGGCGTAGCAGTTATGTTTACTAAAAATGTTGAGATGACCGATAATACATTCAAGCATAATTGGGGCGGAGCATCTTACGGAATTCTTCTTAAAGATATCACTGACAGTAAGATTTATAAAAACTCATTCTATAAGAATTCAAGTGGAATTTATATCGAGGGTTCGAACAGAGTTGAAATAAAACACAACAGTTTTTTGGAAAACGGTTGGGCTATTCGGTTGATGGCAAATTCAATGGACAACGTGTTTGAAAAAAATAACTTTATCGGCAACTCGTTTGATGTAGCAACAAACAGTACCAGAAACTATAATAAATTCAAAAACAACTACTGGTCAGAATATTCGGGGTATGATTTGGATAAGAACGGAATAGGTGATGTGCCGTATCGACCTGTAAAATTATATTCGCTTATAGTCGAGAAGAATCGTCCTACGCTCGTACTCCTTAGAAGTTTGTTCGTTGGAATACTCGATTCGGCAGAAAAAATTTTTCCTGTACTAACTCCTGAAACTTTAATTGATAATTTTCCTTCAATGAAAAAATTATAATGATAACAATATCACAACTTCATAAGTCTTACGACTTGCTGAACGTTTTGAAGGGGATTGATCTTAAAATTCCTGAAGGGAAAATCACTTACATTGTTGGACCTAACGGTTCCGGTAAAACGACCTTGATCAAGATACTTCTCGGGTTGGTTAAAAATTATTCCGGTAGAATATATGTGAACGGAAATGAGATCGATGGTGAGAGTTCATACCGTTCACAAATAGGTTATATGCCTCAGCATGCAAGCTTTCCGGAAAATTTAACTGTTAAACATGTTTTTGAACTTGTTAAAGAATTAAGAAATAGATACGAAGATCTTGACGAGGAACTGATAGCTAAATTTTATCTATCAAAGGAAATGAACAAACGAGTTAAAACGCTTTCGGGGGGCACGCTTCAGAAGGTAAGCGCTGCTCTTGCCTTTCTTTTCAAACCTTCGATTCTAATTTTGGATGAACCTACTGCCGGACTTGATCCGGTTTCAAGCAGTATTTTGAAGGATAAAATAAAAACAGAAAACAACGCAGGTAAAACTATTTTGTTTACTTCCCACATCGTAAGCGAATTGGAAGATCTTGCTGAGAATATAATTTTTCTTCTTGACGGGAATATTTATTTCAACGGGTCGCTCGATAATTTAATCGTTCATACAGGAGAACATAATCTTGAACGATCTATTGCTTCAGTAATGTTGAGAAGATTATGATCAGAGACATTGCAAAAATAATTAAGTATCAAATGCACGATAATTTGAGAAGCAAATGGATAATCGGTTTGTTCTTGTTTTACTCGGCTGCATCTTATTGGCTCATTTCTTTTTCCGGGGATTCCTCAAAAGTGCTTCTAAGTCTTCTCAACATCACTATAATTCTCAATCCGCTGATATGCATTGTTTTCGGCACAGTTTATTTTTATAACAACAAAAACTACATAATCTTCATGCTCACTCAACCTGTAAACAGATCAGTGCTTTTTTCGGGATTATACTTTGGACTTATCATTCCTTTAACTTTAAGTTTTTTGATAGGAATTGGACTTCCCGTGATTATAAATTTAAATCTGTTTTTGGATACACTTCATATTTTGAGCGCGCTTTTGTACACGGGAGTTATTCAAATATTCATCTTCACAGGGTTTTCGTTTTTTATTGCTGCTATAAACGAAGATAAGTTGAAAGGTTTAGGAATTTCGATATTTATCTGGCTTTTCTTCGGAATTCTATATGATGGGTTAATTTTATTTCTGCTTCAGATTCTGCAAGATTATCCTATTGAAAAAATTGCTCTCGGTTTAATACTTGCCAACCCTGTTGATTTGGGTAGAATATTAGTAATCATTGAATTCGATATATCTGCATTGATGGGATATACAGGCGCGGTGTTTGAGGATTTTTTTGGAAAATCATTGGGGACGTTTATATCATTTCTCTCGCTTACAATCTGGTTCTTCATTCCATTTGCACTTTCGCTTGTAAAATTCTCGAAGAAAGATTTATAGCAAGCATCAATTTCATAATTCGTTCTTCGGGTAAACTTTTAATTTTTGCTATAACCACACTCGGGAATTAGGTCCGTAGAGATACCTCTTATCAGATTCAAAAAGCAACGCTGACGTTAAGAAAGATTAAAGGTTTGAAATCTTCCTTTTAGTCTTATCGCGCAAATCTTCAAGAGTTTCTGCAGTAAGCATTTTCAGTGCTTGATCCCTCAATTTGCCCCACGTGTTGTGTACCGGACATGGATTCTCATTGGAACAGCCGGGAAAACCGAGCACACAATTTTCGAACACGGATCTTCCATCGATCGCTTCGACAATATCAATAAGCCGAATATCTTTTGGGTGTTTGTTGAGAAAAAATCCACCGTTTTTTCCTTTGCGGGAACCGACTATTCCGCTATCTGTTAAAATCTGAAGCATTTTTGAAACAAATTCCTTGGGAACTTTTAGCTCCGCAGAAACCTCTGCGGCGTTGAATATTTTTTCCCGATCCTTTATGGAAAGAAACAAAACCGCTTGAAGCGCTAACTCACATTTTTTTGAGAATATTACAGTCATAAAACCAGAAATATTTTTCCGATTAAATTACAACTATCAAATTAATAATGCAATCATTATTTGAGGATTATAAATGTTTTATCATAAAATCTATCAATTTCTGCTTTACTTTGGAATACGGAGGATAGAGTAATTTTGCCGAAGAAGGTGTTAATTGTTTTAAAGTCGACAATTCATTTGAAAAACTTTTGAACCCGTAAAAACCATGCGATTTACCTAAACCGCTTTGTTTCACTCCTCCGAACGGTAATTTGTAATTTGCATATTGAATTACGACATTGTTAACCGCAAATGAGCCGGCAGTAAAATGTTGTTTCAGCCTTCTAATAAAATCAGAATCGTGAGAGAATATATAAGCGGTTAATGGATTACCGGTTTGGTTAATAATCTCAATTATTTCTTCAAAAGAATTGTAATTTATTACCGGAAGGATAGGTCCGAAGATTTCCTCCTTCATTATTTCCATTTCAAGATTTACGTTTGATATAACCACGGGAGAAATAAATTTATCTTCGATAACCGAATTGAATGGAATCTCGTTAATTCCACCTTTTGCTAAAGCATTTTCCAACAAATTCTTTAGTCTCTCCTTGTGGCGATCGTTAATTATTCTGCCGTAGTCACTGTTAGATGAAATTTCGGAGATTGAGCCATAGTATTTTTCTATTTTCTTCTTAACTAACTCAATAAACTCCCTTTCTTTGTTTGATGGAATCAGAACATAATCCGGGGCAATACAAGTTTGACCGCAATTAATAAATTTTCCCCAAACAATTTTTGATGCGGCATCTTCCAAATCAGAGTCGCTGCCGATTATCACAGGCGACTTTCCGCCAAGTTCGAGTGTGGTTGAAGCGAAATTTTCGGCAGCCGATTTTGCAATTTGCTTTCCGACTTTGCTGCTTCCGGTAAAGTAAATATGATCGTAGGGAAGTGAAACCAAGTAACTGCCAGTATCTGCTTCACTGATTATTACGGAAATTTCATCTTCATCGAAAATTTCGGTGATTATTCTTCTTACTACCTCTGATATTCCGGGACAAAATTCCGAAGGCTTAAGCATCACACAATTTCCCGCAGCAATTGCCATTGCAAGCGGGGCAAGTGTTAGTAGTATCGGATAATTCCATGGAGAAATGATCAGCACTTGTCCTTTGGGAGCAAATTCGATCATTCCGGACGTGCCTAAGAGTGTCAACGGTGGAAACGCGTATTTTGGTCGCATCCAGCGGGATAAATTTCGCTTGATATGACGTATCTCGCTTACCAAAGGAAAAATTTCAATGATTTTAGTTTCGATTTCCGAGCGGGAAAGATCATTTGAAACGGCTTCAATCAGTTCAGATTGATTTATAATTACTGCATCTAGCAGCCGACTTAATTTTTCTTTTCTGATACCGGCTGAAGATGAGTTTATATTCAACTTGTTCTTTTTTTGAAGAAGAAAAACTTTATCAATCTCTTGAAAATGATTCATTAAAATCTCGAATAACAACACTAATTTAAAATAAAAAAGGCGGCAAATCTATTCGAAATGCCGCCTAAAATT
>JAGFIY010000098.1 GCA_024103215.1 Melioribacteraceae bacterium
AAAAGGTGAACGCTGGCTTAAAATATATGTTGAACGTTATCCCGAGGATTGGCGTCTCTGGAGCCGTTACGGATATTTTACTATGTGGCTTGGAAATTATAGAAATGCCGAAGATGCATTCGAAAAAGCATTAAGCTTTAAACCGTTTTTCAAGGAAGCTCAGGACGGATTGGATATGGCGCGAAATCAGGCTTATGTTACTCAACAAAGTCCGCGTTCGTTCGAAAAAGAATTTCCTATAGACCGCTACTACAGAGTTTTAAGGAGCAGACCCGACGATATAGAAACCAGGTTTAAACTTGTTGATGAACTTATCGCAGCCGAAAGAATGGAAGAAGCACTTCAGCAGCTTCAAATTATCGGGGTGGAAAATTATGACGACCCTCGCTACGATGAGAAACTTGATTTTGTTACTACTTTCAGAGACGAAGTTTACAGAGAAAGAATTGCGCTTTACGAGAGCCGACTTCAGGAAAATCCAACAGATAGGGATGCAGTAAAAAATTTAGCAGATTATTATGCAAGACTGGAAGAATACGATTCGGCATTTTATGTGCTCGATACTTACTTTTCACAAGTTCCGGACGAAAGTGATCCGGCACTGCGTTTTCAGTATGCGCGGGTTGCAGCATGGAGCAGAGACTTCGACCGATCAATCACTATAATGGATGGACTTCTTACTGATTACCCAAACAATCTTGATTATCAGCTTTTCCGGGGACAACTTTCTGTTTGGCATAACGTAGATATTGAGCTAGGAAGGGAGTACCTGGAAAACGTTATCGAAGCCCGCCCCGAGAACATCGAAGCACTCATTGCACTGGGTTCTCTTATGCTTATCGATAGAGATTATGACCAAGCTCAGGTCTATGCCGACAGGGCAAAAGAAATAAATCCTAATTATAATCAGATTGCAGTCCTTCAATCAAGAATAGATTTTGAACGGCTTCGTGCCGAGGAAGAAAGACTATATGAAATTTTGAATCAAGGGCGTGAGCTTGTGATGGATGACGATTGTGTTGGCGCGCTGCCTTATTATGAAGATTACTTAAGTCAAGCCGAACCGAATAATTTAATTCTTAAAGAGTATGGCGATGTGCAGTTTTGTGCCGGCTATTACGAACAAGCGCTTTCAACTTATGACGAAGTTTTGTCATATGGTTATATGTACGAAGCCTCTTTGAACAGAGCCAAAGTTTTATATGCACTCGGTGATTCACTGGCGGCAGTCGAAGCTTTCCGTGGACTTGTTGAAGAAGAACCGCTTGAGTTCGAACCCCGTTTATATCTTGGTGATTCTTATGCAAAAGCTGAATTTTACGATTCCGCCAGAGCTGTATATGACACTCTTTTAACCTGGGATCTTGATTCAACTGAAATCTCAATGGTTGAGCAGCGTTTGGACTGGCTTCCAATTACCGGACTTAATGCAATACTGGCAACATTCCCAAATTATGTTGGTTTAGCACCGGATTTAAGTTTCTATTCAGATAATCTAAGTTTCCGTTTTTCCAAGTATGGTGCGAGATTAGAACTTGGACTCGTTCAATGGCTTGCCCTTGGAATGTCGTTTCATAAAACCCACTTAAATGCAAAAGCCTCTAGTCTTAATGATTCTATCTTAACTATTCAAATGGAAAACGGTGATTTCTTTACAGGCAGCAGAACGTTTACTACATTTAAAGGACATGTCTTTCTGACACTTACAGATCATTTCAGAGCCGGAACAGCTTTCGGGACAATAAATTCTACCGGGGAAACATTAAACGAAAGCGAACTTTATATCACTTACGAACAGAAAGATCATTTTAGACTGAACGGGTATTATTTAAACACAGATGCCGCGGTTGTTCTATATTCCCCGTATCTTATCGATACAAGATTATCGGCAAGTCTTCTTTCTTTTGACGGATATTATCAGCATAAATCCGGTTTAAGGTTATCCACCAACTTTCAATATATCTCGGTCTCGGATGATAATGCAGGCAACAATTTGGAACTTAGACTAGGCAGATACTTTTATGAATATCTCCGTGCCGGCTATGAATATTTCTACAGGAACTGGAGATACGATTCTCCATACTATTATTCTCCCGCCAATTATGAATCACACAGTTTGTGGTTCGATGCCGATCTTGAAAAAAGTGAAGAATTTGATTTTTATTTGGGAGGACAGTTCGGTTACATTCCCGCGGATGATTTTATCCTTTTGCAGGGGAGAGCAAACGCCGTGTACCGTCCGATGGATAATCTAATACTTTCCGGACAAATTTCAGTAGGCTCTACATCTCGTGACAGATCAAGTTATAAATTTGTTTCAGGACAGATTTCGGCTTATTGGACATTGTTTTAATCGTTAGACAAAACTTCCACGTTAACAGAACTTTTTATAACTTTAGTTGTTTACCGATTTGAACAATTAAAATATCGTTGGAATTATTCGATAATATTATTGATTAACGGAAGAAATTATGATTGAAATTAAAATCCCGGCTTCTGCAGCAGTAATTCTCTTAAAACAGAGAATGAATCAAGAACTTAGTATGAGAGAAAAAGCCGGGAAAATAAGCAGCGGGATTGGACTAAATAATTTAAGTCAAGCCGAACTTCTTCAAATTGCAGAAACTTCTGCTTTTGATATAGTTTTTCTGCTGCCTGCCGATGTTTGGTCTGAAGAAAACAATGTTGCAGATATAATATATAAAGCAATTCACTCGCTTGCTTCGGTGTTTAACCGGGAGGAGTTTAAGCTTTATAAACGAGATCAAGCTGAAAAATTGATAAAGCCAATCAAAAATCTTTTCGCTCAATTGGACAAAAGCAAAGGAACCCCGTTCGTAAATTAAGTTTTCAAGAATTAATAAGAATTGAAGGTTATAAATTGAAGGAGTATTTACTCTTTTAATTTTATGTGCCTTTAAAATACTTGGGAAATTGGGTACAATTTTAACTCATTTATTAAACTTGAGATTGCTTCG
>JAGFIY010000126.1 GCA_024103215.1 Melioribacteraceae bacterium
TGGTGGAAAGATATATTTAACCAATTGCACTGAGAGTCTCAGGGATCATGATAGCAAGAATCATCTTTTAAGACAAACAGTGAAATTTGTTACGTTTTCATTTATAAAAAGATTGTTGAATATCATGAGCATCAGTATCTCTCGCAGTGTTGTTATAAATTCTATTTGATGCAGTTATTGGATCAGTGATATGACAATTTGCAGTGTATAAACCCCCCTCAGTGGAACCAGAGTTATTTGTTATTACTGAATTTGACAAACGAACATATTCTTTACCAATATGTTTAGGATCACTTAGGATTGAATGATGAATGGTGATACCTCCACAAGATTCCTCTGAATAATTATTTACAATAGCAAGATTCATAAGATCAACAATACCCTTTTCAATAGCTATACCTCCAGCAGATGTTTTACTTTTATTGCTATCAATTAAAATATTATTTAAGTGCGAACTTTTATTGCCTACACTCGATGCCATATTAAGTTCAATACCTCCATTCCGAGTCGCTTCATTATTGCAAAAAATAGAATCAGTGAGTTTTATATTTCCTTTATAGCTAAATATTCCACCCCCACGCTTAGAATGACCACTCGATATGATTGATTGATTTAGATTCAAGTCAGCATCTATTACACAAATATTTCCTCCAAGTCCGTTTAAATTAATTGAAGTATATTTATTTGCACCAATAGGACAGGTATACCTACTTCTTCCACCATGAATAATAACGTATTCAAGGATATTATTTATTCCACTCAGTAAAGAATTTTGTAAAAAAATTAGATTGCTCCAATTGTTACCAGTTATAACGATCGGATCTTCGGCGATTCCTTGTGCCATTAATTTACCGTAGGCAATAATTCCACAATCCTTACTAAAATAAAGTTGAACTCCATGTTCTATGTTTAAGCATCCTCCTTCATGAATGTATATATCATTTTTGATCAAGTAACTACCTTTGGGAATTGTCCTTGTATTAAAGATGTTACTTAAATCTAAGTTTTTAGAATATGTGGAGATATAATGTTCTATTTCCGATACTATTGTTTCACTCGTACATTCGAGTGATAGCATTTGATTGTCTCTTATTTTTAATTTTAGAAGTATCCGAGTTATATCTGCACTCATTTTCTCAACTATACTTTTATTTACGGAATATTTAAATAAATTTAATAAAAAGATTTCATAATTTTTGTCACACAAATAAACCTTCCAATTTGTTGTCTAGTTTTGATGGCCTAAGTCGATTTTCCCTATTCTTTAATCAAAAATAGAAATTTATTATATCGAAATATTTATTAAGAATATTATCTAGTAAATACTAGGAATTAGATTTTTTAAGAGAAATGAGGTGATTAAAATCAATGGGACGACCATATAAATGTCCATACTGTAATGGAACATATACAACTTGGAAAGGCTACAGAAAAACACAACAAGGCACAAAAAGAATCAGAATATGTAGAGATTGTAAGAAAAGATTTACCACAAAAATTTCACTCTAGAACTTTCATCAAGCACAATTTGAAATTGAATTATTGTGCCAAATGAATAATTATTTTCAGATTATTTTGTGTACATACCTATTCAAAAATCTATGAAAATAGCATTTCAAAAAAGAACTTCTCTTTTCAAAATATTTTATGATTCGAATTAAAATTAGATTTTATTCAAAGCTTATTTTCGAGAATTTCCTACTAACCCTCTTTTCAAATGTACTATACTTTATCACAATATCTATTTTTATATATAGTCGTTTTAAATAGAACCATACAACCTATTGTATATTAATGATTTACAAAGATACCGACTATACGTTAAATGCATACTTTTGTTTATTATGCGAATAGTTTTGCCGCATTAAACGAAGAAAATATATCGGGAAATTAGGGATGGACGCTTGATGTTGTGATTCAACTAAACGATTAGGATTTTAATTATAGGAATAAACTTTCTTCATAATTTAGAGACGGTCCGATAATGGATTCTTTTGGTGTATGCAAATTGCCGCCACTAACCCAAATCTTTCCACCAAGACTTTTTTCAAATAATTCCAACTTAGTAGATATCCACACGAAGTTATTAGATCTATCCGAGCCAACCTGCTTGCAGATCATCTCTTCTCGTTCGAGTGAATTAGTTAAAAATAATAACCTAAATCCATTGAACAATGTATTCCATTTTTTCTGGTATCGTTTGTATTTTTCAGTTTGAAAATAGACACTATAGTTTTTGATCTTAGTAGCAATGTTATTTGTTTTTGAACTCCTGGTCGTCAAGGATTCTGTTCCCATATCTACTTCGAGCATGAAAAGCAAACTTTTATTTTGTGTTTTGTTTTTAATACAAAACACACCATCAGGCGTAAAATTTATTTTAAGCAATTTAGTTTCAAATTGTTCCGAGATTAATGGTAATCCATTTTTTTTTAATGGCAGGAATGGAGTTGTTGCTGATATGAAATCCACTGTCAGATCTGGTAATTTTATATGAAGGAAGTTGAGATGGATTCGAAACCAATTCAATAATAATTGATGCTTTGCGGTATAAATATTTTTAAATATAATTTTATCAGATGAAAAATAAAATTGCCCATCAAATTCATTTCGAATAATTGTTGCGCCGATTTCACTTATAGATGAAACATACTCGGTTCTACCTTTCCTACCTTCTTTCTTAATATTGTGAAAAGTTATTAAATCTTTTTTTCGAAGGTTCTCTAATTTTCTTTGTACTTCTCTTTTCCCTACTCCATTTATTAACATGATTTGGTTTGTTGATAATATTCCATACTCTAAAATTTGAAGTAACAGCTCTTTTTCCTTAGGCGTGATTTTTTTCATAATGATAACTTCCTGACTTTGGGTATACATACTTAGTGGTATAGTTGATGCTATTGTTGCAATTAGAAAGACCAATCAATGGATTTGATGTTAGCTGAAAATTTGATCGGCGATAGTTATATACTATTACTATACTCAGATGATAAAACTATTTCTTGTGCTTTCTGAAATTTTAATATAAGAAAAAACCTTTTCTCTAAATCCCAATCAGAAACTACCTTTGTATAATTATATATAACTATCAAGCTGAAAATAATAGCGAATAGGGAGCAGTTATTTTGTATATGTATTCCACACGGAGTAGTAATCAAACACTTCACGCTTGGATGATGATTCCAAAAGAAAATTATATAATTATTGAGGATGATTTGTCAATTTGTAAATGTGAAAAAAACAGTAATAATTTAAGCATAATAATTGTGAGAATATTGTGAGACGGTTCTGTAAGCTATTATTTTATATAGACTTTAGTGGAGGTGGCGGGAGTCGAACCCGCGTCCGAAACTACAATTCTAGGAACTTCTACGCACATAGTCCGCCTTTTAATTTTCGCTGAAGCAGCTCCGGCAGACAGGATTTACATCAGCTATTCCGAAAAAAAGATTCGCCCTCGTTACTCGGAAACTCAGTCAGGCTATCGCACCTAATCGGCGTTCGAATAAATCCCGATGCGAAGGGATTTAATGAACGGCTGTATAACTATTAGTTACGCAGCTAAAGCGTAATTAGATTCGCCATTTAGATTTTGTTCCGTCGTTTAACGTGTCTACGGAGAACACGGTGCGCAATTCAAAGAACTAATAATCCCGTCGAAACCAATTTCACCCCCAATATTGAATGTTAATTTTTCCACTCGATTTCGGGTGTGTTGGATGAGTGATTTATATAACGTGCAAAAACAAAAAGAAAATCCGAGAGCCTGTTTAAAAACCTTAGAACATAAATTCCGACATTTTCTAATTCACTTAATGTATAAACTTTTCTTTCAGCTCTTCTGCAAATTGTTCTTGCGAAATGAATTTGTGCCGCTGTTTTACTTCCACCGGGAAGAATAAAATTTCTAAGCGGTGGAAGTTTTTCGCTTAACTCATCTATCATCTGTTCAAGATTAACTATATCGAATTCACTTATTCTATCAATTTTAACTTTTTCATTTTCGAGCGGAGTGGCTAAATCACCGCCGAGAACAAACAATTGGTTTTGAATATCTGAAATAGTTTTGTCGATAGAATCATCATCATTAAAAGAACGTGCAATACCCATTACACAATTCAATTCATCCACGGTTCCATACGCTTCGATTCGTGCGTGGTTCTTTTTTACCCGCTTTCCACCGAATAATGAAGTCTCGCCCGTATCGCCTGTTTTTGTATAAATTTTCATTTCTTTATGGGCAGTTCGACAACTCGAACAGGAATTTCCTCTTTAGTTTTGGATTTAATTTTAACTTTGGAGGAATCAGCCTTTCTTTTCAAAAATCCGATTCCCACTTTTTTACCGCATAGAATCGAGTTGACGATTGAAGTAACCTTCCCAACTTCTTCGTTCTTATCGTCAAGAACCGAGAACGAATCATCAGCAAAATGATTCGTTTCAAATACAAATCCTTTAAGTTCTTTCTGAACTTTATCGTAGGTATCCAATCTTGCAATAACTTCCTGACCGATATAACATCCTTTACTGAATGATACATCCGAAATCAACCCGTTTTCGTGGGGATTAACTTCATCGTTTATTTCTGTCCCGAAAACAGGAATTCCGTTTTCTACTCTGAATATATTAAATGCTTCTTCGCCGATCATTTTCAAATTGAAAATTGAATTTTCATCAAACATCATTTTAAGTGTAGGTTCGGCAAACTGTGTTTTCCCCAGTATTAAAAATGAGGGTACTTGCTCAAAGTGCCTGCTTTTGGAAACAAACAAAACTTTGTTCGGATCAATAATTTTTACTATCGAATCTTCCTTCAGTTCATCGGAATCTTTACCGCAGAAAAGTGTAAGGAAGGATTCAGCTTGAGGTCCAATAATTTGAAACTGGAAATATTTTTCGGTTGAATCTTCGATGGTAATCTTTTCCATAATTATATAGCGATCTAACCACTTAAGTAGTTTTTTTGATTCATCCAAACTTCCGGCAAGCGCCAAATGATCCTCAAATCTTAAAAGCAAAGCACGGTCAATGAATCTTCCCTTTTCGTTAAGGAATAGCGTCGTTTTTGAATGCAGAATTTCAAGATTTTTCAAATCATTTGTGGAAATTCTATTTAAAAACTCAAGCGATTCACTACCATAAAGTTTTATCAGATTATGAGTGCTTATATCTCTTATACCAACCGAATGCTTTAGCGACTCATACTCTTCTTCCATTGATGTATAGGATTTTATCGATCCGTTTTCGTCTTTAACGAGCTTAGGATATTTCTCCTCAATGAATTTTGAATGATGCCGAATATTTGAACTGTCTTGAAACATAACCTTACTTTTTTAATAATATCTGAACCATCTTGAATTTACTTTAGTTTTATACAATTGCTTTGTGCTGTCCCAATAAAATGGAATTGAATCGATCACACGGATAATATCAGGTGATTCTTCAAATCTATATTCAAAATAATCAGGATACCTATCGTTGTTCACGTCAGCCATTATTCTTTTATGCACAATTCCTAAATATGTCTCCATCAAGTGAGGGGGATTTCGTAAACCGTCAACGAAGAAATAATTATAATTTCGATGACCGGAAATTATTCCCGCTTCATAATTTAGTTCGATGTAAGGAGTGCGTTTATCTTTCCATGTTTTTAAGGTCATTGAATTAAAACCTCCGTGAATCGGTACTTCCGCCTCCCAAAGTCTTTCAAACATATTGTCCTTACATTCAAAAAGAGTTAAGAAAAAGAAGGCGGTTCCGAGTTTTGTGCTATCCAAATTAATAAAACTTGACTCAAAGCCGGTAACATTATCAGCTTCGATAAAACGCTCACCCGGTTTAGACTTGGCAATTACGGCAAAAATGTACGTTGTGCCATCGCTTCCTTTATGATACAAAACAGCTTCTTTAGGAACATTGTAAGTAAACGTTCTATCAAACTTTACTAAATATTCTCCAGCCGGATAATTGTCGATTATATATTCTCTCAATGCAATTGTATCGCAAGGAGTTCGCGAAACCGATTCTTTCTCCTCAACAGCAAGATTGTACTTCCTTACCCTTGTATCTTTGCTTTCCGAATGTTCGGCACCTTCGCCCCCAACATCTCCCTCGCTGGAGCAAGATATCATAAAACCGATAAAAATTATCGCAATTAAAAATTTTATGAGTCTCATATTTAACTCAATTGTTGTTTATCCAATAAGATAATAAAAAATATGGTCTAATAGAATATTTTCTGGAGGGGTAGAAAGTGCCGCCAAATTTTGGCGGCACTACAGCTATTTACTGAATTCTTCCATAAAATAGATCGAACTTAGAATTCCTTTTTGAAAACTTGCCAGACTGAAATGCTCGTTAGGAGAATGAATGTTATCCGTATCCAGTCCCAAACCCATTAAAACAGCCGGGGCATTCAACTGATTCATAAATTCAACAACTATTGGAATTGAACCACCTTCCCGAGTGAATACTGTCTCTTTACCAAATGCCCGTGTAGTGGCTCTAGCTGCTGCTTTAATTGCATCCGATTCCAAAGGAACCATACAAGGCAATCCGCCATGAAGAGCTTTTACATTAATTTTTACGCTTTTGGGGGCAATTGATTTCACATACTTTGTGAATTCTTTAGCAATTGTTTGAGGATTTTGGTTCGGGACGAGCCGCATACTCATTTTTGCCGTTGCTTTTGATGGCAGAACAGTTTTTGCCCCTTCCTCCGTAAATCCACCATAAATACCATTGCAGTCGAGCGTTGGTCTTGCCCACAATCTTTCGAGCGTTGAAAAACCTTTTTCGCCTTGAAGCTGATTTACTTTTAATTCCTTAGCAAATTTTTCATCCGAAAATTCGAGCTTTTTAAAATTATCTCTTTCCTTCTTGGTCAACGGAACAACATTTTTATAAAAATTGGGGATTGTAACTTTTCCATTTTTATCCTGAAGTTTTGCAATCAATTTTGCAAGTTCGTTAATTGGGTTTGCAACAGAACCACCGAAACTTCCGGAATGAAGATCCCGGTTTGGTCCTATCAACTCAACTTCCATATAACAGAGACCGCGCAGACCATAATTGATTGTTGGTACGTTAGGTGCAAAAAGGCTTGTATCAGAAATTAAAACCGCATCGCATTTCAGTTTATTTCGATTTGTTTTCAAGAACTGGGAAAGATTTGGACTGCCAATCTCCTCTTCTCCTTCAATCAAAAATTTTACGTTAACAGGTAGCTTCTTATCATTTTTCAATAAAGCTTCAACAGCTTTTATATGAACAAAATTTTGTCCTTTGTTGTCGTTTGCTCCTCTAGCCCAAATTTTTCCGGATTTGATAACAGGTTCGAAAGGCGGAGTTTTCCAAAGCTTTAGCGGATCAACAGGCTGCACATCGTAGTGACCGTATACCAAAACCGTAGGTTTATTTTCTGCTCCCATCCATTCTGCATAAACAAGCGGATGACCTTTAGTTTTGATGATTTCAACTTTTTTCATCCCTGCGTTTTTCAATTTTGAAGCAACGAATTTAGCGCAGTTTGCAACATCTTTTGTGTGACTTTTTGTTGTACTTATACTCGGAATTCTCAAATAGTCTTTCAGTTCTTCGACATATCTTCCGGAGTTATCCTTTACGTATTTTAGTGTGTTTCTCAATCTACCCCCGAGAATTATTTAATTATGAAAACAATATTTATAAATTTAGTTGTATTTTTTTGTGTAAACAAATAAGCTTAACATTCAGTAACTAAAAGATTATAGTAGTTTCCGTAGTTTTTTTGAATCAAATTGTTAACCTAATTTTTATTACTTTTTGGCATGATCATATTCAGATATATATTAAAAAATCACGTCGCACCCTTTCTGTTTTCAAATTTTATTTTGATTGCAGTTTTGCTGCTTCAGTACTTGATGAAAATTTCCGATCTATTGATAGGTAAAGGATTAAGTTTTTGGATCATCAGTCAACTCATCATTTACAGCATGGCTTGGATGCTCGTTCTTGTTGTTCCAATGGCAGCTTTGGTATCCACGATAATGGCATTCGGTTCGATGGCGCAAAACAATGAAATTGCAATTTTTAAAGCAACCGGTATAAGTCTTTACAAAATGATGATCCCTCCTCTACTTGGATCGATGATTGTTGCAGCTTTGTTGATTCAGTTTAATAATAACATATATCCTCATACAAATCACCAGGCTCGATTGCTCCTGCAAAATATCACACAACAGAAACCTACTCTGTCACTTGTCCCAGGTGTTTTTTCACAAGATGTTCAAAATTATTCCATTTTGGTCAGATCAATAAATCCCGAGACAAGCGAGCTGGAAAATTTGACTATCTACGATTATTCAGATCCTTATAAAACAAATATAGTTACCGCGGAAAGAGGAAAAATTTATTTTTCAAAAGATCAGAAAAAATTGATAATGGATCTTGTGAATGGTGAGATTCATGAATCCGACAACAACGTAAGAGAACCTTATAGGAAACTTATTTTTGAAAAACACCGCATTGCAATGAAAGGTGATCAGTTCTCATATCAGGCTTCAGATTTCGGCGGACAGCGCGGAGAGAGAGAGTTAGGAGCCTCAGAGATGCTTGTTATTGTGGATAGTTTATCGGCCCAGAGAAACAATTATTTGGATATATTTAAGGAAAAGCAAAAGCTAATATTTTTCCCCGATACAGTTCGTGCAATTCAGACTAGCCGCGAACCATCTAGTATGAAACATGTTTATTTGAGAGTAAAAGAAAGAATAAAAAACAATCAGAATAATCTTACCACAAGTCTCCACAGGTTGGATGCTAACTTGAGAGAACAGAACAAATATTGGGTTGAAATTCACAAAAAATATTCGCTGCCATTTGCATGCATTGTTTTTGTACTAATCGGTGCACCGCTTGGAACAATGACTCGTAAAGGCGGATTTGGAATTGCGGCAGGGATCAGCTTGGCATTCTTTCTTGTTTATTGGTTCTTCTTAATCGGAGGAGAAAAACTAGCCGATCGTGGTTTAGTAAATCCTTTTTGGGGAATGTGGAGCGCAAATTTCCTTCTGTTTTTTTTAGGTATTTTTCTGACGATAAAGAGTGCAAGAGAAAGAGTTACTATAAGTTTTGACTGGTTAATAAAGCTAATACCAAAACAACTTCGGAACACTGAAAAAACAGATGTTGATACTTGATAGATATATAACAAAACAATTTATTCAAACTATCTTCTTCGGACTGCTTGTTTTTATTATGATTTTCGTAATAATCGATATGTTCGAAAAGCTTGATGACTTCATAGATAAAGATGTTCCAAAAAGTATAATTTTTGAATACTACATTGTATTTCTTCCTGAAATAATAAGATTGATACTCCCGGTGTCGGTTTTGCTCGCCGGTTTGTTCACGGTCGGGAAAATGGTTAATCAAAATGAATTAACAGCAATTAAAGCTGCCGGGGTAAGTATTTATAGATTTATTATTCCTTTTTTAATTATTGCGTTTTTAATCAGCTGTTTTTCGATTTACTTTGGGGGATATACGGTTCCTCAAGCAAATAAACGGCGAGTTTACATCGAACAGAACCACATGAAAAAAGGTTTGGTGAATGCCGGAACAAATATTTTCTTCCAGGATACAAAAACTAAAATAGTAACAATTTCTTATTACGATGTAGAACGCGATCAAGCGAACCGTATAAGCATACAAGAGTTTGATGACAACAAACAGATAAATCTTAAGTCAAGGATCGATGCGGAGAAAATGAAATTCGATTCATTGACGGGATCGTGGGTAATAATCAATGGCTATCAACGTTTTTTTGTTGACGATTCTATAAAAGCAGATAAGATAGATACGCTTTTCATCAATAATCTTAATTTTTCCCCAGCTGAAGTGATAAAAAAACAGCGAAAACCTGAGGAGATGACACTTACTGAATTAAGCGAATATTCGAAAGAAATACTTCGGACTGGAAACGATCCCACGAGAATAGAGATCGAATACCACAGCAGATTCGCTTTTGCATTTTCGAGTTTAGTGGTAATCTTATTCGGTTTACCAATCTCAATCAACAAACGTAGAGGAGGGCTTGCAATTCAATTCGGAATAAATTTGTTGATTACATTTATATACTTAATTTTTATGAAGGTAAGTCAATCCTTCGGAAAAAATGGTGTCCTTGAGCCAATAATAACGGCTTGGATAGCCAATTTTATTTTTTTAGCAGCTGCAGTATTCAATTTATATCGAGTTAGGAAATAATTATTTTGTTTTAAGTTCAAATACTCCATCCCAATCCTCACTAGGAGGATTATTTAAATAAAATTGACATCTTTCAAAATAAGTCCAAGATGGACGGTCATCCGGTAATTGCTGAATTGATAGATCAAAATGTGCCAATGCTTTTTCGAAATTTCTGCTATTGTATTCGTTCAGTCCCTTAAAATAATGTTTTAATTTCTGCATACGGTCAATGGATTCGGGATCATCTTTTCTTCCAATCAATTCAAAAACTTTCGTGGGTTTGGTTTTCCCTTTAACCCTAATTGTATCCAGCACACGAACAAGCAGTCTATCACCAGCCAAAATGTAAGTTGATTCCGAAATCATAATACGAGTACCATATTGTTTATTTGCCCCTTCCAGTCGAGAAGCTAAATTTACGTCATCGCCCATAACCGTATAATCAAACCGTTTTTCCCCACCCATATTGCCTACAACTACTTCACCGGTATTTATACCAATACGAATATCCAAATTAAGATCGCGTCCAAACTCATTGCCATTCAGCATTTTTTGAATTTCCTTTCTCATGTCTATAGCAGTTAAGCAAGCAAGGTATGCGTGATCCTCTATTGGAATTGGTGCCCCCCAAAATGCCATTATTGCATCACCTAAATATTTATCTAAAGTACCTTGATAGGAAATAATAATATTCGTCATTTCGGAAAGGTATTTATTCATAAATTTAACTAAATCTTCGGGAGTTCTTTTCTCCGATATTTCAGTAAAACCAATAATATCACTAAAAAGAACCGTTAATTCCTTCTTCTCACCACCCAATCTTAATTTTGACGGATCATCAAGCAGCTGATTAACTAGCGAAGCTGAAACATATTGAGAAAACATACCTTTGATCATTACGTTTTGACGACGTTCACGGAAGTAATGATACGCTGTGCTTCCGAAATAGCCTACAATCAAAGCCATTGAAGGACCGACCATCGACATAAGATATTTATGTTGCAAAAAAAGCCAGTTTGTAATCTCAAAATAAATCAAAAGCAAAATAAGAACTGAAATAATATTTGCTAGTTCAAGAAGTACGCCATACTTAAATCTTATTTTTCTAAAAACAACAGAAAGATAGAATGAAACAGCCGTCAGCAAAAGAATAAAGAATGCTTCAAGCAACTTGTCCTGAATGTATAAAAAATCATGCGAGAGAACATTATGAATTGCATTTGCATGATAATAAACCCCGTAGATTTGATTATCGCCTTTACGTTTAGCGATCAAAGGTGGAATACTTACAAGGTCGCGATCCTCCGGCATTGTTGAACCGATAATAACAATCTTATTTTCAAATAGACCGCTGTAAAGCAGTCCATGCTCAGGATCATCCCAGGTATTAAGCTCAATTTCAAGATCTATCTCATCAGTAGTTTGAAATTCAGAATCATCCAAAACATCCATAAATTGAACTGTTGGGAATAAACTTTTCTGATCTGCTCTTCGGAAATTGATTAGGAAAGAAGATGCATCAAATCTTGGAATATTAGTGTTTAAGAACATAAATTGATTTTCATCCAAATTGATCGTCGGTGTAAACAACGAAGGAAGCTCAAAATATTTATTTAATAATGCAAAACCGAAAGTAGGAATTCTCTTTTCAACTGCTGATGAATACACAAATGGTTGATATCTTCTCGCTATTCCGTCATCGTCCTTTGGAACTTGAACGATTCCCACCGAACTATCCGCTTCAAAAAAAATATTTCCGAAATCGCTTTTTAATTCTCGCTTTATTGCTTTGTTCGATCCCAACGAACGTTCAATCCGCTGTTCATCAAGCATGGATTCAAGTTCAATATCAACTTTTCCCGCAACCACAACATTCTCATATTTATCAATGACGTCAAATAACAAACTATCATTGGAAGGGGAAAAAGAATCGCTGCCCGACATTAGAATATCTATCCCAATTGCTTTTGCTCCGGCTTCGTTCAAATTTTCAATAAGATTTGCAAATATATCGCGGGGCCAGGGCCATCTGTTGTATGGGTGAGGAATTTGATCGTACGTTTCTTGTGTTATTTCGATAACTATTATGTTCTCACAAACAAGCTCGTCAGAACTTCCTCGTTCAAGGAAGCGAAAGTCTATAAATTTATTTTCAAGTTCTTGCAGTGGTTTTATTGTGAATAGAATGTTTTGTGTAAGGATCAATACCACGAATGCTGCCGTTACAATTATAAAAATCGAAACGGCAGCTCTGGAATTGAAAATTTTGGCAAGATTCATTTTATCATTTATAAATTTTACATAATCCAGCGTGCTGTTAATCCAACGATTGAATTATTGCTCAAATCCTTAATTTTATAATATCTTGACTGCAGTCCAATACTGAAGTTTGTTAATATGTTATAATCAACTATCAAATCAACAGCAATACGTTCAAGGTCACCAAAACTAGGACCTCCGGTCAATCTCAAGTTAAGTTTATTCTCCAACAATTTTATATTTCCACCTGCGGTAATTGTTGTATAACTGTATTTAAATCCAGCAATTTCTGACGAAGAATATACAGCACTGAACAGACTTGTAAATTCGTCACTCCAATTTGAATTAAATGTTAAAACTCCTGTCGTGATTTTTGCATCGGAATTTGTAAAAGTTTCGTCCTCCCGACTCGAAGTTGATACACTTAATCTTGCGTTGTGTACAATCCCAGTATTTAAATCATAAGAAAGAGAAGCGAGAAAACTATTAGTTCCGTTGTTTACAGCATAAATGCTGTCGCTGGGAAGATCGTTATTATTATCGTAACGGGTATAACCAAGAGTTATGTTAGGGAAATCAGCTCTCGGATAAATCGAAACCGAAGTATTGAAAGTGTTAAAAGTCGTTGTGGCTTGCTTAGTATTTTGCAAATTATCAGTTAGTCTTTCATATCCGACGGAGAAGAAAGCCTTGTTATCAAGCAATCTTACTCTATCGTTTATATTAAATCCTTGTATATCCTTCCTAAGATAATTGTTGCCGAAAGATGTATAATCATTTCCGCGGTACAAATATGCAACTTTGAAATTGTTGTTGAAGTAATTTAAACGCAAAGCCGATTCGTATGCAAGAGATGAAAATTCTTCGGGATTTATCGGGCCCAAATATTGGTTGATCGTAATTATACCTTCTAGATAATCTTTCAACCTTATTAAGTCATCCGGATTTGTACCAAGCAGCGATCCATCACCAAAGAGATTTCTAATATCTTCTTCGGTTAGTGAACCGGTTCGGATATCTCTATTATAAATACTGAAAGCGGCTTCGTTTTCAAAAACAATCCGCTGTCTATCAAATGAAAGTTTAAGCTCGGTTCCGAAAACAGCATTCTCTTCAGGTTTTCCTCCGTATTCAATGCTTTCATCATTATCTTTTGAATGCAGGTAAGAGATACCGAATTTATAGTTAGAACCTTCCGCAAAAGTGCTAAGTGCAAAAAGATTTCTTCCGTAAGTTCCGTAATTGACATTTCCATATGTTGTTTCATCAATTTTAATCACGTTTGGATAAAGAATTAATGAATCTTCGAACGCTTGTGTTGCTGAAAATGTTGATAGTAATCGTCCTTCTACGGATCTATTTATTTGTCCGTAAGAAGCTTGAACGTTAAAAAAGTCTATCTTTACTCCTCCGGTAACACCGCGCAATCTCTTCCCGTCAAGAAGCAATTCTTGATATCTCGGAAAGTTATCCCCAAATTTCAAGAACATCCAATCGTTTGATACTTCGCCAAAATATCTGTTTTGGGGCTGCAGATATTGTTTCTCCTCAGAGGTAATAAAAAGTCTTGCATTAAAATTCCAATCGCGGTAATTGCCTCTAAACTTTCCGTCAAAATTATTGTACCAAGTTTCTTCATCATTAAATCTTTCGTTTCTGGATTCACCTTTCAAATCAAAAAAAGTATTGAATGTATGTGCATAAATTCCTACGCCTTTTTCAGCAAAGACATTGAAATCCGTAGTTATTGAATGGTAAAAATTTCCCTCAATGTCGTAAATTTCAACCCTCAACACATGATTTCCTTCTCCTATTGTTCCAGGAAAATTTTCAGGGTAAAACAAAAGAAGATCGTCAGCAAAAAGTACCATTTGAGTTACATCATTATCATCAACAAAAACTTTTGTAGCCGAGTTATCTATACTCGGCGGTACACGAAGAAGAGAAATTGATATAAAAAGATCATTCAAACTCACTGATTCGTGAGGAGTTGGGCTTAAAACAATAATCTGCCTATCTTTCTCTGAAACTGGTTGAATGCTAACCTGAAGAGCGGCGGCTTCATTTGGTGCGCCAATCGGATAGGCTTCATAGGTGCCATCCTTTAGCTCAACTCTTAAGAAATATTCAATAAAAGGCGGAGCAATCTTTTCACCGCTAACAGTTGTAGAAGCCGCGGCACCGAAAAGGCTCATCTCCTGTTCAGTAAATTCGGTTTCACCAAAAAGTTTGTAATAAAACAATATCCGGTTAACGGCTGCGACTTGAAATAAATCTGCTTTTACCGTAAGCGGTTCACCCTCTTTAGAATTAAGAACTTCAACATTT
This sequence comes from Melioribacteraceae bacterium, assembly GCA_024103215.1. Classification (GTDB taxonomy): domain Bacteria; phylum Bacteroidota; class Ignavibacteria; order Ignavibacteriales; family Melioribacteraceae; genus JAGFIY01. Next base: position 14,818 of record JAGFIY010000126.1, read on the forward strand.
GATATATAGTTACTCACCTGTGCGTAAATTCCTACAGGCAGCAATAAAACAAAAATTATAATCAGTTTTGAAAGAACTACCCTATTTCTTTCAATCATATTTTTGCTCCGCTTATTTTTGAAAATTAGTTCTCGTCGAATAATTCGAGTTCGTATTCACCTTCACTTGTTTCAATAATGTATTTTATTGTTTTATCTTTTTTAGAGCTGTTAAGTTTTGCTTTTTCGTCTTCCGTTGTAGGGCGAATTGAAATATTACCTTCTTTATCGATTTCAGCTGTATTTCCCGCTCCAACATTTTGTACTTCACCTCCGTTGCTGAGAGCTTTTACTTCAACTAATCCTTCTTCAACAATAAGCCAAGTCTTATCGGGAATTACTTCAAAGTAACCGCTAGTTCCCCTTATTGACGCCAATCCGGTAGGAGTTGTAAACTTAAACTCCTCATCCTGCTGTTTTGACACATCAAAATTGACAACTCCTTGATCGATCTGTGTGTTCTTATTTTGTTTTGTACCTTCTATACTACTGAATATTTTTACAATAGAATTTTCTCTTACCCTTAAAAGAGATTTATCAAGGAATGTAACCAAAGCGAGTGACCTACCTCCAGTCCTAATTGAATGGCCATCTTGCAGCGTCATCCCTCTTTTGGCTTCTTCCCAATCATCGGTTTGTATTTTCTGATGTTCAACATCCTTAACAACTTTATTCAAAATTGCTACTGATTTTGAATTAGCGGCTTCCTCTGAATTTTGTGCTATTAACTGAGTTGAACACATTATAAGAAGCATTAAAATTAAATTTATTGTCATTCTCATTTTATTTTCCTCGGATTAAATAATTAATTTACTACAGTTAAATCGATTATTGTATTTGTGTTGTTTTTTAGAAAATCCAACAATCGCATAATTTCATCCGCAGTAAGCGGAGTTCCATCCGATCTTCTTATACCGAGAAGTGTGACCCCATTATCAATTATGTCTTGCAACAAATCAGAACCGGTTCCATCATCCAATAATTGAAGCAATTCTGTCAATTCCAGAGTAATCATTTTGACAGATCCGTCCGTCAAATCCGATAAATAAAAATTGACAATGTTGCTGAAAAGTTTTGAACCGCCGTCAGGTCCAGGAATATTTGCTTCAATTTGCATAACCATTTCCTGCCCAGGGACCCACTCTCTCTGGAGTAAAGTTCTCAAATTCGCAACTGTAACAAGTCCAACATCGGCATCAACATATGGATTTCCAGATTCGATAGCATCATCCAAACTTTGTGTTGGTGAACTTCTTTCAGCGACTTTTACTTTGTAACTACTAGCACCTGCAATATCTTCCCAGCTTGCAAGCACTGCCCCAATATCGTGGGAAGAACCGCTTTCCGGAGTAAGTATAACAAAATTTTGAGCTGGGTTCGAAAATTCAATGATCTCCGAATCACCATCTCCTCCGCCTTGAATATTAACATTAATTCTGAACTTTCCGGTTGGTCTACCGCTTCTCCTCAATTCTTCAATTGCAGTTTGATTACTTGTAGATTGTGCAATTGAAATATCGCTGCTGCCGAATTCATCGTTGCAGAAGTCGCGAGCTGTAAACGGATTTGTTACAACGCTTAGTAATTCTTGAAAACTACCGCCGTTAGCCGGCTGCCATTCAATATTCAATTCCAAAACTACTTGATCGCCTTTCGGGTTAATTAAAAAGCACATGATGCGAGGTAAGCCTGATATATCATTTGTGTAGATGAATGCGGAAAGATCAATTTCCGGCAGTGGTTGAAACACCTGTAAATCAACTGTATGTTGTGCTTTAATATCCACACTTGCCGCAGCAAGCAGGAGAGAGCTAAGCAGAACGATTTTTAAAATTTTCATACTTACTCCTAAACTTTATATAAAATGAAATTATTAAGTTGACGCAATCCTGTCAACTTGGGATATAATATAGACTTCGTTTGAAATAGAAATTGTGAACGGAATCAAGATAAGTGATTCGAATCAAAAATTAAAGTAAATTTATCCGACTGATAAAATTAATTGTAAGTTTTATCCTTATCCCCGCTTACGAACCCAAATTGCGCGTTGGGATGATTTTCCAGCTTAATTTCGCCGAATTTTGTCTCAAATTTTTCGATATTTTCTGTTAATGCTCTTAAAAGCATCTTAGCATGCTGTGGCGTAGTAATGATCCTTGCATGCACTTTTGCCTTTGGCACTCCTGGAACAACTCTTGTAAAATCTATTATGAATTCTGCAGGTGAATGAGTAATAATTGCCAGGTTTGAATAAATTCCTTCGGCTTCTTTTTCGTTTAGTTCAATGTTAATTTTTTGTCCTTTTGCTTGAGGGTTCTGATCCATATCTCTCCTAAAATTTAAAAGCCTGCCATCATCAGAAAGCAGGCTTTATTGTTAAAAATAAAAAAAATTATAATTGATCAGCTTTTTGAAATGCATCTTCTGATTTTTCTGTTTCACCTAAAAATGCGTATACTCTACCTAGCAATTCCCACATTGCAGGATCACTTACACCCGGTTCTTTAGCGACAATTTTTTCGAGAAAAGTTTGAGCTGAAACAAATTTTGACATAATATTATCATCAATCTCTTCACCGGCGGCTTCAGCTTTATCTCTTAATTCAACACCCCATCTAACATAAGTGACTGCAAGGTTATAGATAGCATTTTCGTATTCGTTATCCATATCATAAGCTATTTTCAAATGTTTTTCAGCTTCTTCATAATTTTTGGCATTCAATAATAGTGAACCATAATTGTAGTGAGCAACTTTATCGTCAGGTTTTTTTTCAACGTTTGCTCTAAAAAGCGTTATAGCTTCTTCCTCCATACCGGCGTTTACATATGCATTTTGCAGATAAAGCATTATCGGTTCGTCATCTGGGTATTTTTCCGATCCTTCTTTAAGAACAGTGATGGCTTTTTCAAAATAAGTTTGGGCATCGCTGCTGTCATTTGGTGATTTGCTTACTGCAAACTCGTTTAGTTTTTCAACTCCTTTTGCGTAGTAAATCTCTCCCAATCTACTGTAAGCATCTGCGGTTCCACCGAGATCGATCATTTTTTCCAACGGCGGAACAGCAGCATCGATATCGCCTTTATTCAAGTATGCATAAACTAAGTTGTTGTATGTATCCATCGAATCGGGCTGACATTTAATAGCAGTTTTAAATGCTTCAATAGATTTATCAAAATAAACCTCTGCACTATCGATGTTTTCTTGACTGCCTGCACGGTTGAACAGAGCAACGCCTCTGTTAAAGTTCTGTGCCCAGTGATATTGACGTTGTTTATCAATATCATCAGCGAATTTTTGGCTTATTGCTAGAGATTTGCCGAATGCATCGAGCATTTTTTCATAATGACCTTTTTCTCCATAAACGTAACCTAATAGATAGTGACCTTCATCGCTCTTTGGATTCTTTTCGACTTCTTTCATTAGAACTTCTTCGGCTCTATCAAGGTTTTTCTGCTGAATATAAAGTTTACCACTTGTTAGTTCAGTAGAATCACATTGAAAAGCCGTTATACCAAAAATCATTGATAAAAGACTGATTATAACTAAAAAACGTTTCATTCTTTCTCCCATAAATAAATTTGTTTAGTCGATTAAAAAAATTACCAATTTGAAGCCCGATAATCAAGTTCTAATATGCGATTGACTCCTCTAAAACACTTGCAATTACACTAAATCGGCTAATCAGTAGAACAGTTTAAAAAAGAGGAATTTCTCTCAATTGATTTTACATTCTTAAAAGAATATCTTTGAAAAAAACAAAAAAAGAGACTTATGCAAAACACAGAAATAATAAGAAAAGTGCCTAAAGTGCTGCTTCATGATCATCTTGACGGCGGAGTAAGAACGGAAACGATAATAGAATTAGCAAAAGATCTTAAATATGATCAATTGCCCACTTCCGATCCTAAAAAACTGGCTGAATGGTTTCATAGAGGAGCAAATAAAGGCAATCTCGTTGAATATCTTGAAGGCTTTAAACATACTTGTGCTGTAATGCAGACAAAGGAAGGTCTTGAGCGAATAGCATATGAAATGATGGAAGATATGAAAAACGATGGTGTATGCTATGTTGAAACAAGATTTGCACCCGTCTTCCACACTGATCTGGGTCTTAATCATGACGAAATAGTGACTGCTGTTCTTAAAGGTCTTGAACGAGGCAAAAAAGATTTTAATGTAGGTTACGGATTAATACTATGCGGTATGCGTAATATGCAAAACACCTTGGAAATTGCAGAACTTGCAGTAAATTACCGTTACAAAGGAGTTGTCGGTTTCGATCTCGCAGGTGAAGAAGGCGGATTCCCCCCCAAAAAACATCTTGAAGCTTTCCAGTTCATTCAACGATCGAATTTTAACATAACAATTCATGCCGGCGAAGCATTCGGAAAGGAATCTATTTGGCAGGCTATACAATTCTGCGGAGCACATAGAATTGGTCATGCTACAAGACTAATTGAAGATATCTCATTCGATAGTGAAGGCGAAATTGTCGGACTTGGCGATCTGGCACAATATATCATCGATAAAAGAATACCTATGGAAATTTGCTTGATAAGCAATTTACATACCGGTGCGGTAAAATCACTTGAGGAACATCCGTTTCCGAAATTATATAAGAACAAGTTTAGAGTCTTTTTAAACACCGATGATAGACTGATGAGCGATACAACACTTACTAAAGAATATGTCACCGCAATTGACTTATTCGATTTGAACCTCGATGATATAGAAAAGTTAAATATCAACGCAATGAAGTCGGCTTTCATCCCTTATAAGGAAAGACTTCATTATATCTACAATGTTATTAAACCCGGTTATCAATCGATGCGGGATAAACTATTATCATTTAAATCATAATTAATATGACTAAAAAATTATTTAAAAATTACTCGTACACTTTCGATAAAAACGAAAAAAAACTAATCACAAATTTCTGCAAACAAGCAATAAACCAGATGATGGGAGACGATCGGTTTCGTAAAGACATAAATTCGTTTAACTCCATTATGGATAAGCTTAACAACGGGTCAGAAGTAGTAAAATTTACCAAAGAAGAAAAAACAAGATTAGTTCTGCAATTGAGGGAAAATGCAAAAGCAGTTAAAGATAAGATGGATAATAGCTGGTTCCTAAAAAAATGGCTTTATCGTTCGGTTTATGCTCAGTACAATAATCTTTTACTAAATAAATTTGAAGACTAATGAAAAGACAAATTAAATCACCGAGGGGATCAAAATTAAATACCAAGGGCTGGATTCAAGAAGCTGCTCTTCGAATGTTGATGAACAACCTTGATGCAGAAGTGGCGGAAAATCCGGATGAGTTAATAGTTTACGGTGGCTCGGGTAAAGCAGCCAGAAATTGGGAATCATTCGATGCAATTGTTGACTCACTCAAAAACTTGGAAGAAGACGAAACGCTTTTAGTTCAATCGGGAAAACCTGTTGGTATCTTTCGAACAAAAAAAGATGCTCCCCGAGTTATCATCTCTAACTCAATGCTTGTCCCTGATTGGGCAAATTGGGATGAGTTCAGAAGATTAGAACAATTAGGTCTTACGATGTACGGACAGATGACTGCCGGTAGTTGGATTTACATCGGTACGCAAGGAATTCTGCAGGGAACATACGAAACATTTGCCGCTTGTGCACAGAAGCACTTTGGGGGAACACTTGACGGAAAATTTTTGCTGACAGCCGGTCTAGGCGGAATGGGAGGCGCTCAGCCGTTGGCTGCAACAATGAACGGCGCTGCATTTTTGGGCATTGAAGTAGATAAAACTAGAATCCAAAAAAGAATCGATACAGGTTATATCGATGTTATGACGGAAGATTTTGATCAAGCAGTAAAATTGATTCTCGAAGCAAAAGAATCAAACAAACCTCTTTCGGTTGGATTGGTCGGAAATGCCGGTGAAATAATGCCCAAATTCATTGAAAAGAATATCATACCGGATGTTTTAACTGACCAAACCTCCGCGCACGATACTCTTAACGGATACATTCCTATGGGAATGCCTCTTGAAGAAGCTATAAAGCTTAGAAAATCAGATCCTGAGAAATATATTGAATTATCAAAGAAAACGATTGTTGAACACTTAAAAGCAATGCTTGAGATGCAGAAAAGAGGTGCGGTTACTTTCGATTATGGAAACAACATCCGCGGTGAAGCGAAAGAGAACGGTGTTGAAAACGCATTCGATATTCCGGGTTTTGTTCCGGAATACATACGACCATTATTCTGTGACGGCAAAGGTCCATTTAGATGGGCTGCTCTATCAGGTGATCCAAACGATATTTACGTCACCGATGAAGCTGTTATTCAAGCATTCCCAGAAAATGAACCTTTAATCCGGTGGATAAAAATGGCGCAGAAGAAAGTTCATTTTCAAGGATTACCAACACGAATCTGCTGGCTGGGTTACGGTGAGCGAGCTAAAATGGGAAAAATTTTCAATCAACTTGTTGCCGAAGGCAAAGTGAGTGCACCAATTGTAATCGGGAGAGATCATTTGGACTGCGGTTCGGTTGCATCACCTTACCGCGAAACAGAAGGAATGATCGATGGCTCCGATGCGATAGCTGATTGGCCGATTTTAAACATTTTAATGAATACTATCGGAGGTGCAAGCTGGGTATCGTTCCATCATGGAGGAGGGGTAGGAATAGGAAAATCTCTGCATGCAGGAATGGTTATAGTAGCGGACGGAACAAAAGAAGCCGAAGAACGCCTTGAACGAGTTTTAACATACGATCCCGCTATGGGAATTATTAGACATACCGATGCAGGATATGAAAGAGCCATTGACAATGCTAAATTATTCAAAATAAAAATACCAATGTTGAAATAAAAACTTAATAGTTGAGGAAGGTTATGAAAATGAGAGTTTTAATCGCCGACAAATTTCCGGAGCAATATTTAACCAAGCTAAAAGATCATGATCTTGAAGTAATTTATGAACCAAAACTCGGGGAAAACGATTTGCCGGTAGCAGCTGAAGAAGTTGATATACTTGTTGTACGATCTACAGTTGTTAACGAAGAAACAATTACCAAATCAAAGAATCTTAATCTTATCATACGCGCCGGTGCAGGATATAATAATATCAATATTCCTGCAGCAAATAAAAAGGGTGTATACGTTGCAAATTGTCCGGGTAAAAACTCAATTGCTGTGGCTGAATTAGCAATAGGATTGATGATTGCATTGGACAGAAGAATTCCCGACAACGTAATTGATTTTAGGAACAAAAAATGGAACAAAGCAGAATATTCAAAAGCCGAAGGATTGTTCGGAAAAACTCTTGCGATTGTCGGATACGGTAATATCGGGAAAGAAGTGGCAAAAAGAGCAATTGCATTAGGTATGAATGTATACGTTAAAGATATCAGCAGAATTGAGGGTTACGGAGTAAAAGACTTTTCTGATTTCGATAAAACATTACCGATAGCCGATATAGTTTCTGTTCACTTACCGGTTACCCCTCAAACAAAAAATTTATTCGACGATAAAATGTTCGGATATATGAAAGACGGGGCAATGTTTATCAATACATCCCGTGCCGGTGTTGTTGACGAAAAAGCATTGATTAAGGCGGTTAAAGAGAAAAAAATAAAAGCAGGATTGGACGTTTTTGCCGACGAACCCGAAGGAAAATCAGGAGAGTTTATTTCACCATTACAAGAAGTAGAAAATGTTTATGTTACACACCATATAGGTGCATCAACCGAACAGGCGCAAAATGCGGTTGCCGAAGAAACAATTAGAATTATTCTGGATTACATTCACAGCGGGGTTATTGCACATTGGGTAAATAGAGCCAAATTGACAGATGTTCATTTTCAATTAGCGGTTAAACATTATGATAAACCGGGCGTGCTTGCTTCAATTCTGGATGTGCTTCGTCAAGAGAATGTAAACATAGAAGAAGTTGAAAATATTATATTCGACGGCGGTTTGGTAGCACTTTGTACTATGAAATTGAAAGATAAAGTTACAAGTGATATGCTTAGCGCGATTAAAAGAAATCCAAATGTGCTTACAGTATCCTACGTAAATATTTAATCCAATTGATTAAAAGTAGTCCGGATTCAAAAATGAGTCCGGACTTTATTTATACAAACTTTATATCAAAAATATCGTCAACAAATTTGAAAAAATAAGAAAACTTATATAACTCTTTCAGCGCTTCCGTTTCGTTATCAGTCATTTCAAAATAAACACTGTCGAGATTTCCCTTAATAAAACTATTAACCTTGCTTTGGTAATCAAATTTATCAAGAGTTGCATCTATATTATTTATTACTTTTTCATCCATTCTTACAATAAGTTTATTCAATTGACGCAACTTCTCCTCACTTTTAGAAGCGAAGATAAAATTAACATAAGGCAGATTAATCAACTCGCTAACTTGTTCGGCAATACTGATTCCGGTTTCAGTCCAGTTAAAATCAAAAATTGAATTACCTGTAAAGAGATAACTGTTATTTTCCGTGATATTCTTTTCAGTATCTAAAACAATTTGCAGTTTTGTTTTATAAAGTTCTTGAAACACAATTTGGCTTGTCATCACTTCGTTTTTCGACACATCTCCCCTTAGAAAAAGATTTTTAATCTCTAACTTATTTTTGGGGAATTTGTAATAAGCATTTGCCAAAGGTCCGTCAAACGAAATTGCCAGCTTCGAAGAGACATATAAGCTTTCGTTTTTGATTAAATCCAACGAAGGTATTATTGCAATATCGCATTTGTCATCAAGTAAATCTTGAGTGACCATCGAAGCCTTCTGAATAGAAACATTTGTTTTTAATTCCTCAGAAATATTTAGCAGCAGAATTGCCGTAAAAACATTTCCGGGCAGTGAAATTTTCATACTATTTCCAAAATTTTTAAAACTAAAAAAGCCGCTTCTGAAGCGGCTTAATAAAACAAAATAAAGTCTACTTTACATTTTTGTCTTTAATACGTGCTGCTTTACCTGAAAGATTACGAAGATAATAAAGTTTTGCTCTTCTAACTTTGCCTTCGCGTATTAAATCGATCTTTGCGATTTTAGGTGAGTTATAGGGAAATATTCTTTCTACGCCGACACCGCTCGAAACTTTTCTTACAGTAAAAGTTTTGTCCCAACCGCTACCTCTAACGCTAATCACATCACCTTCGAAAGGCTGTATTCTTTCCTTATCGCCTTCAACAACTCTCACATGAACTCGAACCCTGTCACCGGATTTGAATTTAGGATAATCTGTTCTTTGTTCAAACGTCATTAAGTCTTGTAATTTATCCATTGCTACTCCGAACTATTATTTTTTTTCCACTTTTTAGTTAAAATTTCAGATTGTCTATTTTTCCATTTTATAATTTCTTTTTCATTTCCCGATAACAATACATCAGGCACTTTCATTCCGTCAATTTCCGCCGGTCTTGTAAATTCGGGTGCGGCAATTATCTGATCGTCGATAAATGAATCAGTCAGTGCCGAATCGCTGTCACCCAAAACTCCAGGGAGCAGTCTTACAACCGAATCAATAATTACCAGAGCTAAAAGTTCCCCTCCGCTAAGTATAAAATTGCCGATTGATATTTCATCCGTGGCAAATCTTTCTCTCACCCGGTCATCAATTCCTTTATAATGACCTGCAACAATAATTATATTTTTAGCGAGCGAAAACTTTTTTGCATATGATTGATCATACTTTTTTCCGCCAGCTGAAGAAAAAATAACATTGTCATAGCTTCTTTCACTCAACAGTTTCTTAAAACAGTTGAAAAACGGTTCCGGTTTAAGAACCATTCCGGAACTGCCCCCAAACGGTTTATCATCAATCATTCTGTGTTTATCAGTTGTATAATCCCGAAGCGAATGAAGGTATATTTCCACGATGTGTTTGTTTTGAGCACGCTTAATAATGCTGTTCTGCAAATTGCTTACCATTAAATCGGGAACAGCAGATATAACATCAATTCTCATCGTGGTCATCCGTGATTAGATATAATTTATAATCATCCGCAAGATGGAGAACTCGTTGCTTCGGGTCAAAAGATTTTATGCATTCTCCTATTGCCGGCAGCAAAACCTCTTTTCCATCAAAGGATTTAATTATATAAATATCGTTGGACTGCAACTGATAAACTTCTTTCAATTCTCCAAAGAACAAATCTTTATAACAAACTTTACTTCCAATTAAATCGTGAATAAAATACGTATTTTCAGGAAGTTTAACGGCATCAGTAGTTTCAACAAAAAAACTGCAGCCGATCAGATCGCTTAAATATTCACTATTGTCGAAATTGCAAAATTTCATAGCAATTTCTCCACCTAAATCTCTGACATCTTCAACTTCTAATTTCTTTATAGAGTCGAAGATTTCAATGTAAACGTTTTCCAAATCAAAAAATCGATCCGGAAAATCGGAAAAAGAAGTAACCAACAGATATCCGTTGTCATTTGCGACGGATTTAATTTTACCTACAAGAACTAGATCGTTCTTATTTTTACTGCTAGTCAAGGATTTTAAGTATTGCTCTTTTTCCTTCTTTAGCAGCTATAGCTGTTAATAAAGTTCTCATTGCCTGAGCAGTTTTTCCCTGCTTGCCGATTACTTTGCCAACATCATCTCCGCTCACTTTTAAGGTGAGTTCAATTGTTTTTTCGTTGGGCAAAGTTTCCTCGATATTAACGCTATCGGGATTGTCAACGAGATGTTTTGCAATAAATTCTACAAATTCTTTCATAAAACTACCTATTGGTATATGAGAAAAAAATAGGTACTAATTAATGAAAAGGAATTGATTAGAGAATTTTTATGCTTTCTCTTCGGCAGTTCCCTCTTCGGAAGCAGTACCCGTTGCTTCCTCATTTTCTGTTGTAACAGAAACTTCTTTTTCTGCCTCGGCTTTAGCAGCTTCTTGAGCAGCTTTCTTTTTTTCTTCGGCTTTTAATTTTTCTTCCGCCTTTTTTTGAGCGGCAGCTAACTTTTCTTCTTTCCCGGAATTCCACTCTTCCATTCTGGCACTTATTTTCTCCTCATCTAAGCCTTCTTTAAGCAATTCTCTTTTAAGAAGAATGCCTGATTTGCTCAAAAGGTTCCTTACCGTATCTGTAGGTTCGGCACCAACACCAAGCCAATAAAGCGCTCTTTCTTCGTTTATATCAATCTGAGCTGGATTTGTTTTCGGGTTATATAATCCAATTGCTTCGATAAACTTACCGTCTCTCGGAGACCGAACATCAGCTGCAACAACTTTATAAACTGGTTGTCTTTTCTTACCCATTCTTCGTAATCTTAACTTAACAGCCAAATTAAATATTCCTCCTAATTTAATTTATCAATTTATTCTTAAATTCTTCAAATTTCTCATCATTTTTTTATTATTTTTTCCACTGAACATTTTCATCATTTTCTGCATTTCATTAAACTGTTTTATCAATCTATTTACATCTTGAATCGAATTTCCACTTCCTTTTGCAATTCTTTTTCTTCTGCTTCCGTTTAATATTTTTGGGTTCTTTCTCTCTTGTTTTGTCATCGATTGAATAATCGCTTCAACTCTGACAAGTTGTTTATCATCAATATCAGTTTCCTTTAAGTTTTTCCCCAATCCAGGAACCATCCCAAGCAATGATTGGAGAGATCCCATTTTTTTAATCATTTTAATTTGCTTCAAGAAATCTTCAAAATCAAATTTATTGGAAAGAAGTTTCTTTTCAAGATCCTCAGCTTCTCTTTCGTCAAATTGCTGCTGGGCTTTCTCAACTAAGGAAACTATATCTCCCTTTCCAAGAATTCTTGAAGCCAATCTTTCAGGGTGAAAAATTTCGATTGAATCAAGCTTTTCACCATGGCTCAAAAACTTAATCGGTTTTTCAACTACGGCTCTGATAGAAAGAGCACAACCGCCTCGTGAATCGCCATCCATCTTTGTAAGAACAATTCCATCAAAAGCCAATCTTTCGTGAAAAGTTTTTGCGGAATTTACGGCATCTTGTCCAATCATTGAATCAACGACAAACAGTATCTCCGTCGGATTAACCGCTTCTTTTATCGAGGCAACTTCATCCATCAACGTCTCATCAACATGCAGGCGACCGGCAGTATCAATTATGATAGTGTTCAGTCCGTTTTCTTTAGCGTAACTGATTGAGTCCTTGGCAATTTTAACAGCATCCTTGCTTCCATCAATCGAAAAGACGGGAACATCAATCTGTTTCCCAAGCGTCTTCAATTGATCAATAGCAGCAGGTCTGTAAATATCAGCAGCAACAAGAAGTACTTTTCTTTTTTGATCAGTTAGTTTATTTGCAAGTTTTCCGGAAAAAGTAGTTTTACCTGAACCTTGCAGCCCAACCATTAGAATTATTGTCGGTCCCGAAGGATTAATTCTAATTTCGCGGCTGGAGCTTCCCATCAATTTTGTCAACTCATCATAAATAATTTTAGTGATTAGTTGACCCGGTGTAACGGAAGCAAGTACCTCTTTACCAAGAGCTTTCTCTTTTACATCCTCGATAAAGTTTTTAGCAACTTTATAGTTAACGTCAGCATCTAAAAGAACACGCCGGATTTCGCGAAGAGTTTCCGAAATATTAGTTTCGGTTAATCTTCCTTGTCCGGTAATTTTTTTAAGAGCTTTATCAAGCTTAAGAGTAATGTCCTCAAGCATAATACTTCACAATCCTAAATAAAATAACAAAAAAGCATCATCATATCAATCCAAATTATGCACTTTTCAAGGCATTCGCCCCTGAGACTATCTCTAAAATCTCTTTTGTGATAGCTGCCTGCCGCTCTTTATTATATTTTATCTGTAATGATCTAATTATTTCTTTTGCATTTTCTGTAGCCATATCCATTGCAGTCATACGCGCACCTAGTTCAGCAGCGTAAGATTCCAGAAGTGCTTTCCAAAATTGAGCATTAAGGTGTTTGGGGAGCAGTGAATTAATAATGCTGATTTTATCAGGTTCAAAAATAAATTCAGTATTGCTTGCTGAATCTTCCTCGGAAGTTTCGAACGGCAATATTGGTAATAATTGCTCCTCAACAACTTCCTGCTGTACAACTGATTTAAATTGATTATACACAACAACTACTTTATCAATTTCCCCTTTTAAGAACTTATTCACAAAATCAGTTACCATGGATGAGGCAAATTCAAATTTCAATTCCGAAAAAATACCGGGATACGAACCCGAAACATTATCAAAATTTTTCTTGAAGAAGTCATTTCCTTTCTTACCGACGCAGTAAAGGGAAAGGGAATTATTATCTACCAGACTTTTATATTTCTTTTGGATTAATTCTTGTGCTTTTCGAATTGCGTTCATATTAAATCCGCCGCAAAGTCCTCTGTCCGAGGTTAATAATACTACCGCAATCTTTTTAACTTCGCGTTCAACAAATAACGGATTTGAAATATTGTTTTCAGATCTAATTAGGTTTGACAGTACTTCAGCAACCTTCTGTGAATAAGGCTTAGCAGCAAGCATATTATCCTGTGCTCTTTTCAGTCGAGCAGCAGCAACCATTTTCATCGCTTTGGTAATCTGCTGAGTGTTTTTTACGCCGACTATTCTTCTTTTTATGTCACGAAGAGTTGCCATCAGTTCTTATTCACTAACCTTAAATTTTGACAAGAATTCATTTAATACGTTCTTAAGCTTTTCGACGATCGAATCTGTTAGAGCTTTTTCTTTTTTAATATTTTCAAAAAGATCCGAATGTTTTAGATCAATATATTCAATTAATTCTTTTTCAAATCTCTTTACATCAGAAACGGGGATTTTTTCCAAAAATCCTTGAGTACCAGCATAAACACTTACTACTTGTTTCTCAACGGGTACAGGAGCATATTGACCTTGCTTAAGTAATTCAACTAATCTAGCACCTTTTCCCAAAGTTCTCTGTGTTGCTTTATCCAAATCTGAACCAAATTTAGCGAAAGCTTCTAATTCTCTATATTGAGCAAGATCAAGTTTTAATGAACCTGCCACTTTTTTCATAGCTTTAATTTGAGCGTTACCACCAACCCTAGATACACTAATACCTACGTTTATCGCAGGACGAACACCGGAGTTAAATAAATTCGGCTCTAGATAAATTTGACCGTCGGTAATCGAAATAACGTTCGTAGGAATATAAGCAGATACGTCACCCTGCTGAGTTTCGATAATAGGAAGTGCAGTCAAACTACCTCCTCCTTCGGCATCGCTAAGTTTTGAAGCTCTTTCAAGAAGACGTGAATGAAGGTAAAAAATATCACCGGGATAAGCTTCGCGTCCGGGAGGTCTTCTTAACAGCAATGATAACTCTCTATAAGCGACAGCTTGTTTCGAAAGATCGTCATAAATTACGAGTGAATGTTTTCCGTTGTCCCTAAAATATTCACCAAGAGTAGCGCCGGCATACGGGGCAATATATTGAAGCGGAGCAGGAGTTGAAGCAGGTGCAGAAACAACGGTCGTATATTCCATAGCACCATATTCTTCAAGTTTTGCTACAACTTGAGCAACAGTTGAATTCTTTTGCCCTATTGCTACATATATACAATAAACCGGTTCAATACCCAAAGCTTTCGATTCTTCAGTGTGGGTGTATTTCTGATTTATAATTGCATCTATCGCAACAGCAGTTTTACCCGTTTGGCGATCGCCGATTATAAGTTCCCTCTGACCTCTGCCGATCGGGATCATAGCATCTATTGCAGTTATTCCGGTCTGCAAAGGCTCAACAACAGGTTGTCTTTGAATAACACCAAGTGCTTTTCTTTCAATAGGCATATATTTCGAGTGCTGCATCGCTCCTTTTCCATCTGTGGGTTCGCCGAGCGGATTAACAACTCTACCAAGCATATAATCCCCAACAGGGAATGATGCCACGCGTTTTGTTCGTTTAACTGTATCACCTTCCTTTATATGCGAGCTTTCGCCAAACAACACACAACCAACACTGTCTTCTTCGAGGTTTAGAACCATTCCCATCACGTCGTTTGGGAATTCGATCAATTCGCTCGCCATCACTTCTGATAATCCATAGACTCTTGCAATACCATCGCCGACTTGGAGAACAGTACCAACGTCGTAAATATCTATTTCATTCTCGAAACCGCCTAGTTGCTTCTTTAGAATCGCCGAAACTTCATCTGGTCTAACTTCCGCCATTTTCCTTCCTTAAATTTTTAGTTCAGATTAATTGATTCTGAAATAAACGTATTTTTCAATCTTTCCAATTGATGAAAAATTGAAGCATCAATTACGGTGTCCCCAATTCTTGCAATAAAGCCACCAATAATCGAAGAATCAATTTTAAATTCAGCCTTTACTTTTTTATTAGTAAAGACTTCAAGTTTGTTTATGATTTTTTCTTTTTGAGAATTGTCAAGTTCAACAGCACTTTGAACAAGAACATTGACGATTCCTTCTTTTCGATTTTTTAATTCAATAAATCTGCCCGTGATATCGAAATAAAAGTCCTCCCTTCCTTTGTTTAATATCATATATAGGAAGTTCATAACTTCATCAGAAACTTTACCCGAGAACAAATCGGAGAGAATATTTTTCTTTTTTTCGAAACGAATTATAGGATTTGCCATTACTCTTCTCAACTCTTTTGAACCGGCAAATGTAGAATAAACCAACTCGATATCAGCAGATACTTTATCGAGCAAATTTTTCTTTACCGAATCATCTAAAAGAGAGACTGCATATCTTGTTGAAACTGCAAACCGGCTCATAATTAGTTTTTAGAAATATCCTCAATGTATTTGTTAATAATTTTCGACTGTTTTTCTCTGTCCAAATTTTCAAGAATAATTTTTTCCGCAGCATCAATAGCAATTGCGGCAACTTGTTCCTTCAGACTGGAAAAAGCTTCCTTATTCTTACGTTCGATTTCCGAAGCAGCATCATCCATAATTTTCTTTGCATCAGTTTTGCTTTCTTCAAGAATCTGGGATTTCAACTTTTCAGCATATTCTCTGCTTTGGGCAATTATTTTTTGAGCCTCTTCTTCCGCTTTTTCGATGCTTGCTTTATTATCTGCGATCATTTTTTCCGCTTCTTTCTGAGCGACTTCAGCCTTTTCGAGAGATTCTTTTATGAACTTCTCCCTTTCGTTCAAAGAATCAAGAATCGGTTTCCAAGCGAACTTTTTTAAGATTAAAAGAAGAATAACAAAAGTTATAACCGTCCAAATCATCAATCCGGGATTAACATCGAGCAAACCGCCCTGTGCACTACCTGAGAATGCGAGCAAAACTTTGGACATTCCGAGCATAATAAATTTTCCTATTTCTGTTTGTTAATTATTACTTGAGCGCTAAAAGAATACAGATAACGAGCGCAAAGAGAGAAATACCTTCAATAAGCGCAGCAGCAATAATCATAGAAGTTCTTATATCACCGGCAGCTTCCGGCTGACGTCCGCTAGCTTCCATCGCCGAACTAGCTAATTTTCCAATTCCAAAAGCTCCACCAATAACGGTTAAACTGGCACCAAAACCAGCAGCTAAGAATGCGAGATCCATTTATGTCCTCCTAATTAATAAGTTAAATTAATGTTCCTGATGAACAGCCATACCTATAAACAATGATGAAAGCATCGTAAATATGTATGCTTGTATTAGTGCAACAAGCACTTCCAACAAATATATAAATAAAGCAAACGCAACCGACACGGGTGCGACATACAAAGTTTTCAGAATAAAAATCAAACCGATCAATGCTAATATTACAATATGACCTGCAGTCATATTTGCAAATAATCTTATTGCAAGTGCAAACGGTTTCGTAAACAATCCGAGCAATTCAACAACAAACATAATCGGAAGCAACCAGAAAGGAACTCCATGCGGAATTAAACCTTTAAAATAACCGAATAAACCGTTCTTCATTATTCCGCCAATTTGAATCACAAAGAACGAAATAATAGCCAATGTTGCTGTCACTGAAATATTGCTTGTTGCGGTTGCCCCGAAAGGAACCATACCTAAAAAGTTACAAACTAGTATGAAAAAGAAAACTGTTAATAAATATGGCAGAAATTTTTCATAACCCTTTTGGATTGTTGGCTTTGCGATTTCGTCTCTTACAAAAACAACAAGCACTTCAAAAAAATTTGTAACTCCTCTTGGAACAAACGATTTAGAATAAGACTTGCTAACAGCAGTAAAAATAACAGTGAGAATTACCAGAGCAATCCACATAAAAACGACATGCTGAGTGATCGAAAGATCAATACCGAAAAGATGAATTTGAGGAAGTGGTATAACACCAAACAGTTCGTTACTGTCAAGAATGTGGTGCATTATCCATCCTGTTTCGGCTTGTTCCGCCGCGTCTGACGCTGTATGTAAAGAATCAGTTAAAGTCTTAACCGTCGTTTCGTTCATTAGTATCCATAATATTTTTTGCTTTCACATTCGTGTAAAAATGCATTATTTCCACTGAAAGCAGAAGAAAATAAAAAATAAAGAATACTAATATAAATCCATCTCTATCAACATTCAAGAATTTTATAAAAATAATGACGGCGGTGAGAATCACAACAAGCCTAGCCCCCATTCCCCCTAAAACCGATAATAGAAAGATTTTATTTGGTTTTCCTCTTGATTTTTCGAAGAGGTAAAACGCTATGAAACTGTTGAATAAATTCAGTAATCCTGCATAAATCGATGCTGTAAGTTGGTCTTGAGTTATCGAATCATTAAAATATAGTATAGCAATTATTGCATAACCTATAATAAATATTGCAACTACCGGTTTAATCGTTTTTGACATTATCCTTTTTCTTATTTAGTTGAAGAACAGTTTTAATAAAGTTATAAATTCCGGCAAACCCACCGAAACAAGCAAAAAAAATGGTAAGAATAGGTTCCGTCTCAAATTCTTTATCGAGCCATCTGCCTAAAAAAAACATTAATATTATTGTAGCAGCTAATTGTGCACCGAGTCCTAAATACGGACCGACTTCATGAGCTGATTTACCAAATTTCTCTGCTGATCCTTTGAATGGATTCATTTAATTTCCGGTTTCGGAGCGCTGGGAGGAATTGGTGACATTGTGCTCTTACCGTCGAATTTTGCACCTTCTTGAATTATTAGGAGTTTAGAGATAACATCTCCTTTCAGCCGTGAAGAGGATTCAAGGATAACTTTTTCAGTAGCTTTTACACTTCCTTCAATCGAACCGCTAATTGTTACATTTTTTGCATTTATCTCACCTTGGATTTTCGACCCATCTCCCAAAGTCAGATTTCCGTTCACAATTACATCCCCGATAATTATTCCGTCTATCCTTACATTTCCATCGCTGCTGAATTTACCTTCAATTTTTACGCCTTTGCTGAGAATGCTGACTTCTTCACTTGAACGAAAATCTTTTTTTGGTCCCATTTACCCTCCTTATTTTCTAAAAATTACTGATGGATCCAATGCTTTTCCAAAGTGCCACACTTCAAAATGAAGATGTGGTCCCGATGATTTTTTACCGGTATTTCCAGTCAAAGCAATTAACTCACCTTGGTAAACATACTCTCTCTCTTTTTTTAATAAGTTTGAGCAATGTTTATACTTAGTAATATATCCCGAGCCATGATCGATCATCATCCAGTAACCATCACTGTCTGAAAATGAGGCGGAAAGTACAAGACCTCCAGCCGCGGCATAGACGGGGCTACCGGTCTTTGCAGCATAATCCCAGCCAAGATGCCCTTTTTCTTGGTTAAAATACTGCGTCACGAACGAATTAATCGGCTCAAGAAAAACTATATTTGTATCAATTAAATCCGGTAAAAAACTTTTCCATAATTTTAAAAATGCGAATAAAACCGTTCCACCTTCAGGAATTTTACCTGTTTCATCGTCAATTCTCAATGAATCGAATTCAGCAGCATTTGAATCTATTTCACCCCCACCAAGCAGTATCGCATATTTTAATTTTTTATTGGTTGAGGATAATTCCGATATCTCTTTAGATAGAAAAACAATTTTATCTTCCAGTTCTTTTATTCTTTCGGTATAATTTTCAAGGCGGTCTTTCTCCGTAAGCAGAACAACCTCCTTAACAGGTGTGAACAATATCAATAAGATTGTAATCAAAGCAACTAATGTAACAACCAGCAACATGAACAAAAGTACTTGTCCCAGTCCAAATTTATATCTTTTCGTCTGTAGCACAGGCAGATTCGGTGTGATATAAACAGATGATTTTTTAAGTTCTTTGAAATTAAACCAAGTCATGGGGAGTTAAATCATTTTTATCAAATAATTTACTGAAATTTTCAGATAAGTTCTTCCACTTTATTTATAATTTCACGTAAATTTATTTTATGTCCACAATCAAAAGTTCCGATTGGACATTTTTTATGTCCGTGAATTCCGCATGGTTTGCAATCTAGATCGTTTACTCCAAACACGAAACTGTTTTGTGAGTAAGGAAAAAATCCAAAATCCGGAACTGTGGAACAATAAATCGTAAAAACCGGAATGTTTGCCGACATGCCGATATGAGTTGGGGCACTGTCGTTTGTAATTAAAAATTTGCACTTTGTAAGCAAGTATGAGGTTTCGGCTACATTAAATTTGCCTGCGGCTGAAATTACTTTCTCATCAAATTTTGCCGAAATTTCTTCACATAGATTCGAGTCATCTTTACCGCCTATTAAGATTATGAAACAAGATCTTTTTCTAATTTCTTCAATAAGTTTTTCGAAGAGATATTGAGGCATTTTTTTTGTGTGCCAAACCGAACCCGGAGCCACTGCACATAGTTTCGTATTATTCTTTAATTTCTCCTTAAGAAAATCATTCACATATTCCTTTTCTTTATCCAAATAATTAAAAGATGGAAATATTTTCCAGTTACTTTCGTTAAAACCAATAAGCCGTAAATTTCTTAAAACTTCATGTTCATTTATATTGTACTTAATCTTCCTTTTATAAAAAAACGAGCCTGAAGTTTTATCATAAGTAACCGAATCTTTAGGATTAATAATAAAAGTTAATATTGATGATCTCATTGAACGGTGTGGTGAAATAACCAAATCATAATTTTCACCACTAAGTCGCTTCCCAAACCGAAATAGCGATAATAAGTTTTTTTCTTTTCCTTTCTTATCAAGGATAAAAACTTTATTAACATCCAATGATTTTTCAAACACTTCTTTTGTTGCAGGAATGCAGACAACATCCAATTCAACTTGTTTGTTTTTTCCCCTAAAGTATTGAATCATCGGAAGAGTGAGTATCGCATCTCCTAAGAATGCAGTTTGGATGACGAGTACTTTTTTCATTTTAATACTTCCAAATATTGTGCATCCAAAACCACTGTGCAGGATAAACCTTAATAATCTTTTCCAAAAGATTAAAGTATTTTTGATTTATTTGTTTAATGATTTCGTCAGTTGTTCCGCTAAGATTTTGATACTCAATCTCTTCCATAAATATTTTGAATTTATTATCCTCAGTGCGCGCAGCAAAGGAGACAAGTATCGGCACATTCAATTTAATTGCAATAGAAGCTGTTCCCGAATAAATTGCAGTCGGTTGATCAAAAAATTTAACTCTCATTCCCTCTCGTGGTCCACGCTGATCGCCAACAACTCCAACAGTTCCGTTGTTTTTGAGCACCCTGAAAATTTCTTTTACCGAAGTTCCCAGCGGTATAACTTTATTCCCAAATTGTGTCCTTCTCCGGTTGATGTAATCTGTTATGTAATTATTCCTTTGTTCTTTATACAAACCGTACATTATTCTATCCGTCAACATACCTGCAATCAATCCGGCAATTTCCCAATTTCCGAAATGTGCTGTTAACAGAAAAACCGGCTTTCCTTCATTCACAAGATTTTGATATTTGTACTGCTCACCGTCAGTTATGAAATTTAACACATCTTGTCTGCTAAACTTTTCTATGAACATCAATTCAATCAGTGTCATTAGAATGTTCCGGTAATTTTCAAGAGCAAGTTTTTGAATATCCGATTCAAGAAGTTCGGGGAATGCAGTCCTAAGATTTTTTAGTACAATTTCCTTTCTTATTTTCAGAACCTTGAACAGAAACCAAGCGAGAAATAATGTGGTTTTCCGCGAATTATTTATCCCAATTAAATGAAAAAACATTGCGAAAGTTCTGAATAGAAAAAATTCTAATTTGTTTTTATCGATCACTTTATCTCGAGTCTGTCTTGCCAATGGAAATTATGAAGCTCTCCCCTTTTATCCGAGTGAAGCAATGTATATTCCGAAAATCCTTCTATGTCACCGAAAATAAAAGTAACTCCATTCTCGATTGAATAATAGCGCCATGTTATATAAGGTTTGAGATTAGGTTCATTCGTATAATAATTTATCTCGTCAGGAAAACCGTATAAAATAAGTACTCTTCCCCTATCCGACTTTACTCCATCTTTCAAAATTGATGTGAAGTTTTCTCTTGCGTACTTTACTCTCCGCATTACCTCATCGAAAAATCGGTTGCCATCACCTTGATGTTCAAAATCTCTTCGTTTCCAAAATTCGAAAAGGAACTTTCTTTTTGCTTCTACAGATAAAGCTTTTTCCCATAATTGCTGTTCTTCTTTCGTTGCAAAGTAATGAGTGTCGTTATAGAGATCCTCACACTCCTCCTCAGAAAATACTGCGAATTTGCTTTCCAAAAAATCTACTTTTTCACCTCCGGAATCTGTTACATCCGTCCTGCTTCTATTTATAACAAAGAAGGGTTGTGATCTTTCTGATATTATTTGATTTACCGTATCAATAAGTTGAATTATAAAACTATAACTGCCACTTTCAAAAGTGGAAAGGTTAATGCGACCCAATTCAATTGACGAGCTATAAGTAGAGTTCTCAACTTTCTCCTTTTGATAAACCACATTACCTTTTGAATCTTTGACTAATCGTCTAACGATGACCGGATAAACACAATTGTAAATTTCAGAGTAATAATTGAGTAATGAATTATTCAAATAAACTAATGATGGATTTGGAATAATTTTATACTTTCCTTTTGAGAACATTGATGTTTCGTTGGTTTCATCAACCGAATAGGCAAGTTCAATACTACTAATAGAGTTCTCCCACTGATAATTTGGTGAATTAACAGAATAGCTTTTGGAAACCGAAGCATCGTCTTTGTAATTATCACTAAGGGAATAATCTAAAACAAAATTGCCAATGGGAACAATTTTTTTAACTAATCCCAGTGCAGGAAGATTATAATTTTGTTCTATCAACAGGGTATCCTTAGTATTCCAAGCTTGCGTAAAAATTGTTGTGTCTTCATTAGTCAAATTGATTTTGAGCGTATAATCATAAACAAGAAAAGAATCGGTTTCAATGGAAGTTAACTGTGAACGGTTTATCGTATAATAAATTTCTATATAATTCGATGTAGAATCATACCGAAAAACAGCAGATGTCAAATTTATAATATCATTGCTCTGAGCAAGAATTGAAGTAAATACGGAAAAGAATAGCGAAACAAATATTAAGTTTCTTTTCATAAAATAATTTTTATTTTAAAGATAAGAAAAGAATGGTAATTATTTACTTATTACTTTCTTTGTTGAGAAACTCAGTTTTTATCTTGTCAATATCATATCTAACCGATGCATTAATTTCTTCATCATCCGAAAACGAGAGAAATTTTTCGAAATAATAAAGAGCTTCTTCGTAATTTTCGGATACATAATGAATAATTCCAGAGTTTCGGTAAGCGCCGGCAAAAGTTGGATCGAGTTCGATTGCTCTCTGATAAGAATTTAGGGCGTGTTCAAATTCACCGATCTGCGTGTACGCAAATCCCAAGTTAAAATGTGCTTTTACATCCGCAGGATTTCTATTTATAGCTTTTGTGAAGGATGAAATCGCATTCCGGAAATCTTTTTTTAGTGCAAAAGCATTTCCGATGTTCATGTAAGTCATATAATAATCACGGAAAAATAAAGAACGATTGTACTGTTCGATTGCTTCATCATAATTTTTTTCTTCAAATGCTATATCACCGAGATAAAGATATGCATCGTATTCGGTAAATTCCGGCTTCTCCAAAATCAAATAATAAACCACAAAAAAACTCAACAGAACTGAGAGTGGTATTTTTAATGCAGAAAAATTGAGATCTTTAAGTGCAGCAACCAAATGTTCAATCCCATAAGCTGCAAAAATAATTACCACCGGAGTAATTCCAAGTCTATAGCGACCGTTAACAAAAAATATTATTGCGGCAAGGATGTACATTAAAAGGGTTATATAAAATAATCCATTATGTTCCTTTTTTCTTCTATAGTAGAACACTCCAAAAACAGCAAGAGAAGAAATAAAAAGCCAGTTGAAAAATGGTAATTGCAATAAATGGGAATAATGTTTTTTATAGTAATCGTAGTTGATTACCGATGATTGGGAGTTTTCGTTTTCTCCCCAGAACAATAAGAATTTTTTCACAAGAAGTAATAGTTCACTTCCGGGATTATTAAAAATATAATCAAAACTCTTTTCATACCAAAATGAAGATACCTCTGATGGGCATAATTCCGAACCTTTTTGCTGTTCGGCATATTTTTCTCCAGTCATATCGGAAGAATAATCAAATTCGGTGGGAGTAACGAATACACCTTGCGTATTTTCGTTGTTGCCGATATAGAAATTAATTCCGCCGTTTGAGGTAAGTAAAACAAAATCATCGCCAACAATGTAATTATGAACCGCGGCAAATAAAACCAGTGCAACTGTTCCAATCGTAATGTTTACAAGTGATTTTAAAAAAATAGGTTTGAATTTTTTATCATATCTTCTTCGTGCAAACATCCAAAATACTATTCCGAAAAAGATTAGAATTGTATTACCCCTAAGTAAAAGCGAAAAGCCAAGAATCAGCCCGACCATCATCCATTTGTCGGTTAGATAGAATTCATCTTTTTTTGATAGCAGGTATATAAGTAAAGTAAGGAAAAAGATTTGCAGAGTTTCGGATAAAACTAAGCCTGAATAAAAGATGAATTGAGAATAAAAAACAGCAATTACTGCTGCGGTAACTGCAGTATATTTTGAAAAAGAATTTTTCGCTGCTAGATAAATAAATAAAATTGTTACCGTACTTACTAAACTTTGAAACAACAGAACTGGCAAATTTGATTCACCGAACAGCGCATAAAAAACCGCTAAAGTATAAGGATAAAGCGGAGCCATAAAGAACACAGAATCGCCAATAAATCCGTTAGCAACCAAATCTTTAGCCCACCGACTATAAATTGCAGGATCGGAAAAAAGATGCTGTAAAAAAGGAGTATTAAAAACATCGAATACATAGTAAACACGGAGAGCTAATGCCGTCAGTAAAATTACGAAAAGAAATTTCTTTTCAGATTTTTCAAGATTTGAAAAAAGACCAGATGTTTTAGTTATGGAATTCAACTTCATGTTAAAGAACTATGTTCCGCTGATTAAATTATACCAATCATCATTAGAAAGTTCACCTGTTTTATTAGAGTGAATGAGTCTATATTCTCCAAACCCGTTTAAGTCGGCAAAAACGAAAATGATGTTTCCCTCCCCCTGTATCGAATCATAAACCCAGATTTCATAAGGTTTTGTATTCAACTCATTAGGGTATCTTTCAATTTCATAAGGTTTTCCGTAGGTCACATAAATTCTACCAAAATCAGTTTTCCAACCTTTTTTCTGCATCAAATTAGCAAAATTGTGATTTGCATATAAAACCCGGTTAAAATAATCATCCTTTGCTTCGTTTTCGGGCGTACCGGGTGTGTCATCCCGTTTTTCCCAAAAGTTATATATAAATGTACTTTTTGCCTCGGCAGTAGTAAGTTTTTCCCAATCACTGACCTCTTTACGAGAAGCAACATATTTAGATTGATCAAAAAGCTCATCCAATTCTTCAACTGTTAAGGTAGCCAATTCAGACGCTAACAAATTTACGTTAGCAAGCTGCTGTGAGGTTGAATCGATAATATCAGGATTATACACATAAATCTGCTTATAGGATTTTGTACTTAGGTTCATCACAGTATCTGCAGCAGTAACAATTAAAGTATAGTATCCTGTTGGATATTTATTTACGGGTATAACACCTACATCAACAATTGAGGGATTAATTCTATTAACTAATTTAGATTTATTGTACACAATTTTATTCGAAGAATTAATGAGATGATGCTCGATCTTTAATTTCTGCGATTCAATATTCACATTTACATTGTGTATTTCAGAATAGAAAAATATTGCAGGTAAATCTTTTCCAAAAGTACTGCTTGGATTAGGAACTATTTCAAGTGTGTTTTTATAAAACATTGATTCCTTGTTCTTGCTGTTTTGAACCAGAGAACTAGCCACCTGAATATCACTTATAGAAAATCTGTTTGGATCGATTCCTTTAATCGAAAAATCAAACTCAATCGATTCGTTCGCATTTTGATTATTTTTATCGGCAGCAATAATCTGGCACGAATAATCTCCCAATTCAATTTGAAATCTCAATAACCCGGTTAAATAATTGTTAAAATTGTTCGAATCAAGTTTCGATTGAAACTCCCAATCCCTTTTTACAACAATATTTGAATTTAAAGAATCAAATATCTTTATTTGAAGAATCCCTTCTATAATTTTCTTATTATTTATAATTTTCGGTTCATAACCCAATTGGGAAAAGGAATAATATACTTCAACTATTCCTGTCTGATCATCAAAGGGAAAAACCGCATAATCGTAATCACCTCTGAACATGGATTGAGAAAAAATTATATTTACCGATATAACCAACAGCCAAATGATTTTTTTCATCTTACTTCCAATTTAAATCAAAAAAAAGTCCGGCAGAGCGCCGGACTTTATAAGTTAAGTATTACGCTTAAAAGCCTAATGTAACCGATATCATATGGTTCGCGTCAAAGTAACGTGCCCAACGGTATGCATAATCTACTTGGATT
>JAGFIY010000150.1 GCA_024103215.1 Melioribacteraceae bacterium
ATAATTAAAAGACCCAAATCCTTGAACTTAATATCGTTTGATAATAATCTATGTGTTCCGATTACTATATCAACTTGCCCCTCCGAAAGATTATCAACAATTTTTTTCTGTTCGGATTTAGTTGAAAATCTTGAAAGTGCTTTTACGTTTACCGGGAACTGCGAAAGCCTGTCCTTAAAAGTATTAAAATGCTGCTCTGCAAGAATTGTTGTGGGAACAAGTAGTCCCACTTGCTTGCCGTCGTTAACGGCTTTAAATGCTGCTCTAACTGCAATTTCGGTTTTACCGAAACCAACATCACCGCAGACAAGCCGGTCCATCGGACTTTCGCTTTCCATATCTGTTTTAACTTCTTCGGTAACTCTTGTTTGATCGGGAGTATCCTCATAAAAGAAAGATGCTTCCAATTCCTTTTGCCAAAGTGAATCCGCGCTGTAAGAAATTCCTTTAACCGATTTACGTTTTGCATAAAGTGTTATTAATTCTCTTGCTGCTTCCTTGATTTTCGATTTTACTTTTTTCTTGGTCTTCTTCCATTCGCCGCTTCCCAATACCGAAAGTTTGGGGTGCGCATTATCCTTTGAAGAAAACTTCTTGACGAGCGATAGATAATTAAGATTAACGTAAACAACTCCGCCTTCCGCATAAAGTATTTTAATACTTTCCTGTTCTGTCATCCCGATTTTTATTGTTTCAAGTCCGGCATATTGACCGATACCATATGTCTCATGTACAACAAAATCCCCTTTCTTAATCGATGCAAAATCTTTTGCTCTGCTCTTCTTATACTTTTTACTAAGCGAACTTTTTGTTCTGTACGGCTTATTAAATATTTGATAATCACTAAGTACGAGAAGTTTTTCTTGCCTGGATATAAAACCTTCTTTAATTGGGAGAACCGAAATTTTTACTTTTCCGCTTTCAAGAAGGTTTTTTAGCTCTTCGTTATAATCCGAAAGAAGTTCAAAAAGGCGCTTCGACTGAAGTTCGTTTTCGGTGGTAATAAAAATATCAAATGATTTTGCTGCGTAACTTGAAAGTGTATCGAAAAGCAATTTAAAATTCGAATTTATTTTCGGCGATTCGAACAAGTGCAGTTCAAATCGGTGTGGACTTTCTTTTATTTCCTCTTCGATAAGCCAATAGGCATCAGCGTTTAGAAGTTTATCTAAGCTCTCGTAAATAAACTTATTCTCTACGATATTTTCTTTCTCAACTATTTGTGTTCCATCGGAATCGAATAATTCATCACGCAGTTCATCATCAATGTCAATTAAATGCATTTCGCTTTCCTGCTGCTTGGGGTTGATGAAATGTTCAAGTTCGCTTTTTGAGCAGATAATTAACGGAAAATTAAGGTAGTCGAAAATTGTTGAGTTATTTGCAGTTGAAAAATCCAATTGCGGTGCGAGAGTTACAAAATCTACTCTCCCGGATGAACGCTGACTTTCGGAGTCAAAATAGCGAATAGATTCAAGAAAGTCCCCGTCAAATTCCAATCTTGCAGGCTGTTTTTCACTGTAGGACCAAAAGTCAATTATTGATCCGCGCACTGCATAATCACCGGGAATCTCAACGTGTTTTTCCTGTTGATAATTAAGTTCGTTGAGATACTCAATTATTTCATCGTACGGTAATTCGGATCCTGTTTCTACAATAGTTGTGTGTTTTTTTATATCAATTTTTGATGGCAGTTTAACCGAAAGTAAATCGTAAGTTGAGAGAATGATGAACTGATCCAAACGGTCAATCTGCGTCAACTTTTCCTGCAGTGAATCGGGATTCAAATTTTCAAATGCAATAGATTTTGAGGCAATTCCAAGAATTTCAAGCTCAATTTTTGTTTCATTAACCGATTGAACATCAGGCAGAAGCAGAAGAATTTTATTCTGCAGGTTAATAAGTTGGGTTAAAAACAACACACGAGAAGAACCGGCAAATGGTGAACAATACGTAATTTTATCATGAAGTTTATCATTACTGAAAGCAGAGATAAAATTCTTTATTTCATTTAATGACAGAAAACGATTTATGATGTGGTTTTTCATTTTAGCTGTTTTTAAAATAGACGCACTAATTCCTTCCGCACATAAGAGGGGAACAATTTGATCAATAAAGATAACAAATATTATTCTCCCTTTTTGAGGGTGAAATAAATTTTGCTCGTTCTTCCTTTTAATCTCGGTTGCAGAATGTTATTTTAAATACTGTTCATTACAATAAAATGGTGCACCTCAATGGCATACTTAAAACCTTCGCATTACAAAACGCTGAAACCTGAAGATTTATCATGGAAATGTGACTTAACCTGTTTTGATTTCGAAACAACATCAAAAGTGAAACCGATTGAAGGGATTGTCGGACAAAAAAGGGCAATGAAAGCATTGAAAATAGGTGTTGATTTGCGAAGCCCGGGTTATAATATCTTCATAACCGGTTTATCCGGTACGGGTAAATTTACGACCATCAAAAAAACGCTGGAAGAAATTAGTCCGCTTACTAATGATTTGAAAGACTATGCATATGTTAACAATTTTTTGGATGAAGACCGTCCGATGCTATTAACTTTCAAAAAAGGTAAAGCAAAAACATTTAAGAAAGATATGGCATCGGCAATTAAATTTTTTATGGAACAGATTCCGCAGATACTTCAATCCGAACAGTTCAACAAAAAGAAGGAAAGTATAATCAACGAATACCGCTCGAGTCAAGAAAAGCTGATGAAGGATTTTGAAAAGAAATTGAGTGATCATAATCTTACTGTTGGGCAGATTAAAATGGGGGAAATAGTTGCTCCTGATATCCTTGCTGTAATTAACGACGAAGCTGTATCCATTCCGCAATTAGCCGAGATGGTTGCGGAAAAGCAAATCTCAAAAGAGAAAGCTGATGAATTTGTAAAATACTACGGCGAGTTCCGAGACGAATTTCAAAAAATAATTATGCAGACAATGCAGGTTCAGAAAGAAATTCAAACAAGAATTTCGAACCTGGAGCAGGAAACAGTAAAAGAAATAATCAACTACGAAATAAAAGAACTAAAGAAAAAATATAAGGATGATAAAACAAAACAATATTTAGATCAAGTCGCGGAAAATATCCCAAACAATTTGGAAGTTTTCAAAGGACGGAAGCCGGCACAGGAACAGACCGAAAGCGGGTTGATAGTTGATTATTTGAAGGAGTATGATGTTAATATTCTGCTTGATAATTCCTCTCAGGATAAATGTCCGGTAATTATTGAAACAACTCCAAACTACTCAAATCTATTCGGCACTATAGAAAAGTACAGCGATGGAATGGGCGGGTGGCATGCAGATTTTACAAGAGTAAAGGCAGGATCATTACTGAGGGCAAACGGCGGCTATCTCGTAATAAATGCAATTGATGCATTTACGGAGCCGGGAGTGTGGAAAGCTTTAAAGCGTGTTCTTATGTACGGAAAGCTTGAAATACAGGATATTGCAAATCTCTATCAGTTCTCACCGAGCATTCTTCAACCAGAACCAATTCAAATAACAACAAAAGTAATTATGATAGGAAACAATTATATCTACTCGGTTCTTTCCGGTTACGAAAACGATTTCAACAAAATATTTAAAATTAAAGCTGAGTTCGATTACGAGATAAAAAGAACAAACGAAGCTCTTGTAGAATATGCGAGAGTAATTAAGAAATTGGTTGATCAAGAATCACTTTTGGAATTTGACATTAGCGGTGTCGGAAGGATTGCTGAGCACGGAGCAAGATATGCCGGGCAGAAGGATAAACTAACTACAAGGTTCGCTTACATCGCAGATCTTGCACGGGAATCTTCCTACTGGGCTAGAGATAACGGAAGCGATATAATAAGTGATTATCATGTTGATCAAGCTTTCGAAGCAATGAAAGAACGGCACGGACTTTATGAATCAAAAATAACCGAGATGATTACTGAAGGAACACTTCTAATTGACACAAAGGGAAAGCGCGTAGGTCAGGTTAACGGACTTGCAGTTTATGGAGGGAACCAGTTTGCTTTCGGTAAACCTACGAGAATAACTGCCTCTGTGGGAATCGGAAACGGAAGTATTATAAATGTTGATCGAGAAGCCGGATTAAGCGGCAACACTCATAACAAAGGAGTTTTAATTATTGGCGGCTACTTTAGAGAAAAGTTCGGTAAGAAAATTCCGCTGTCATTTTCGGCAAGTCTTGTTTTTGAACAAGGTTACGGAATGATTGACGGGGATAGTGCATCCATCACTGAGATCTGCGCTCTGCTTTCCTCTATTTCAGAGATACCGATAAATCAATCATTTGCAATAACCGGTTCGGTTAATCAAAAAGGGGATATTCAACCGATCGGCGGAGTGAATGAAAAGATTGAAGGATTCTTCAGCATTTGTGAAAAACAAGGCTTAACAGGTTCGCAGGGTGTAATCATTCCAAAGCAGAACGTAAAGGATCTTATGCTTGACGACAAAGTAATTGAAGCAGTTAAAAATAATAAATTTAAGATTTATGCAATTTCAACAGTTGATGATGCCGCAGAATTGTTGATGGGTGTAAAAGCCGGCGATTTGCTCAAGACTGGCCATTACAGAAAAAATACAATCTTCGGTGAAGTAGAAAAGAGGCTTGTTGAGTTTAAGGAAAAATCAAAACCGAAAAGTCAGACGCATCATCATGCAAAAAAATCGGCAGCTGAAAAAGGAAAGAAGAAAGCATGACACGAACAAAAATACTTGCAACCATTGGTCCGGCTTCATCGACTCTCGATCAGATGAACAAACTCGTAGAAACTGGTGCAAGCGCTTTTAGATTGAATTTCTCCCACGGAACTTATGATGAATTTGAAAAGATATTTAATAACATTAACGAAGTCTGTACAAAAAATTCGCTTCCGATTCCAATAATTCAAGATCTCCAAGGACCAAAAATAAGAGTGGGTAAAATCGAGAACGATGAAGTTATTGTTGAAGAGGGAGATGAAATTGAACTAACCACAAAATCCATGACCGGAAATAAAAAAATTATTCCCACATCTTACCAATCTCTCCCTAAGGATTCGAAGATCGGGGATATCATTTTAATTGACGACGGTTTAATAACTCTAGAAATTATTGGTAAAGCCATAAACTCTGTCAACTGCAAAGTAATTTCAGGGGGAGTTATTAGAACAAAAAAAGGAATGAACCTTCCCGGGATGAAATTAAGCGCTGCATCCGTTACTGAAAAAGATTTGATGGATATTGAATTCGCACTTAGTAAACGCGTTGATTACATAGCTTTGTCTTTTGTTCGTCACCCGGATGATATTGCGGGACTTAAAGACTGGCTAAGGTCGAAGAAAAAAGATATTCCTGTTATAGCGAAAATTGAAAAACCGGAAGCTGTTGAAAAATTTGAATCAATCTTAAAAGTATCTGACGGAATAATGGTTGCGCGTGGTGATTTGGGTGTTGAAATGGCTCCGGAAAAAGTTCCTGTAATTCAGAAAAATATTATACGGCGATGCAACGAGGAAGGAAAACTTGTAATTACTGCAACTCAAATGTTGGAATCGATGATTGAGAACCCGATACCAACAAGAGCCGAGGCTTCTGATGTTGCAAACGCTGTTCTTGACGGAACGGATGTTGTTATGCTCAGCGGGGAAACCGCGGTCGGAAAGTATCCGGCAAAAGCTGTTAAAATGATGAATAAGATTTTGGAGAATACTGAATCGCAAGAAAACCTTATGCCCAAAATTAACTTTTCGGTTCCTGATGATCTGGTTGATAATTTGTTTGATTCAACCGGAAAAGCATTTGTAGGAATAGCCGATCAGATTAATGCAAAAGCTATTATTGTTTTTACTAGTCATGGCAGAAAAGCAAAAGTTCTTTCTAAGTTTAGACCTAATGCACCCATCTTTGCCTTTTCAGATAGTTTTGAAACATTAAACTATCTCAATCTCTCACGGAGTATAACACCTTTCTTTCTTACGAAGTGTGATGATCTGGAAGTCTGTGTTAAAGAATCTGTTAGCATATTAGTTGATAAAAATTTAGTCAGCAAGGGTGATCTTTTGGTACTTACTTCCGGTGCGCCATTGACAGAAAAAGGAAGAAAGAACTGGATTAGATACCTTGTGGTTGACTAAATCCTAAATGACAATAATATGTCATCTCACCTACGGTAAGTAAATCTGACCTCGGCTCGACGGGGGAATGCCGAAGGCATCACTTTGTGAGAATCTCCAAATATTTTAACCGGAAAACGGCATTGATTTTTTTTGGTTAATTTGTATTTTAATAATAAGTTAATTAAGAAGATATAATTGACAATTATTTCAACCGGGAGAGAAATAATTATCAAAAGAAAAAGGTGTTGTATGAACCGCTTAAAGAACATTTCAATAATTTTTCTTCTCTCATCTTTTGTGTTTTCATTTATTATTAGCTGCGACAGCACAGACCCGAAGCCGCCCGAAAAACCACCCGGCTACCAAGAGGATATTCCTTGGCCTAGTTTAGCTGATTCACCTTGGCCGATAATTCATGGTGACCCACAGTCTACAGGCAGAGTGGCAGAATTAGGGCCACAGTATGGAGAAATTGAATTTAGAATAGAATTTCCATCAACTGAATTCAGCCATAAAGCATTTCAATCACCAATTATTGGACCTGATTCGACAATCTACATTATATACAATAATTTTCCTGATAAAATAAGATGTTATCTTTTTGCAATTTCTCATTTAGGATTTATTAAGTGGAAAGTACCAATCAATGCCGATTCCACAAAAAGAGAAGTAAATGTCGTAACTTCATCACTTCTAATCGACAAGAATGGAATTATACATTTATTTGATTGGGGAGGATACTATTATGGAATTAACATCTCAGGTGAGATTGTATGGAAGAAAAATATTTCTAAATCGGTTTTAGGAACTTTTTCAATAAGCAAAAATGGATTAGTAATTGCTGCGACAGATCAAAATTCAATTCTTTGTTTTGATTTATATGGAAATCTTGAATGGGAAAAAAAGTATACTGAACTTGATCGAAACAGTTCTCAAGCAATAACCTTCTCACCCGATGGTAATAGTTTTTATGCAAAGGGTAATGATCTTTCACTACTAGCGTTTAATTTGGGTGGTGAGTTGAAATGGAAATACAATTATGGTGGTCAAGGAGCAATGTACACTGCGCCAGTTGTGGATAATTTGGGAAACATATACATATATCCAAGTTTTCCGCAAGATTCCACAAAGAGAGGTTTATTTTCTTTGAATTCGAATGGGTATATCAGATTTAGGGTAAGTGCCCTTCAAGGAATTGCTGCGGATTATGACCACACGATCGATACTAAAGGTAATATTTATGTATCTGAAGGTTATTTGAATTCAGTTAGTTACGAAGGTCAATTAAAATGGACGTCTGACGAGATATCGGGGGGATCAAATTTAGTATCCGATTTGAATAATAATGTATATTTGGTCTCTCAAACTGAGGAACGTGTAAAATCGATCGACGAAAACGGAATTTTGAACTGGTCAATTAAAATCGAAGGTTATACAACACAAACACCCGCATTAGGTAATAACGGAAGGATATATTTTGGAGCAATAAAAAATGGAACGGATACCTTTTATTTCTATAGTATAAGATAGAAGAAATATGAAGAATTTAATTTTTGTATTAGTAATTTGTATTGTTAATATTCTTTCTGCTCAAGATCCAGTAATTATGGAAGGGGAAATGGAAATCAGTATAATTGGTTTGAGCTCAACCATGGACATATCATTTAGTGCAACAAAAATAGTGAATAATCCAGTATGGTATCCCACTCGATATTGGATCGGAGGTAATTCCGCAGAAGGTTTATTAGTTGATGATCATGAATTTGATGAAATAATTGTTACTAAGCGAGTAAGTCATACTTATCCATATAATTATGTGTACTTTGATTGTGAATATGATGATTCTGAAATTAGTGTAGGTCTTGCTAAGTATGAAATTAAAAAAGTAGGGGGCTCTTCAAAATTTATTTGGAATACTCAACATTGTGGATCGTGGTTAGATAATGAGATAACCTATGATTTTTCAAGTGACAAATTTTACTACGGACAAACTGTTCCTTTTAATTCTAATAATGAAATAAAAAATTATGATGAAATCGGGGCTTGGACCCACCCCCAAAATGTCAGTTGTCTAGAACTTTATACACTACTTACAAATTTAAATGGTCATCCTTATCTAGTATGGAATCCTTATCACAATCCATCTCTGGTTAGCTCATACAAAATCTTCAAAAAGAAAAACAGCCCGAATTATGAACTGCTTGCATCGACAACCGGGTTGGATTATTTGGATACAACAGAATATATCTATGACGGAGGCGGGAATAAAACATATGCAAGCTATTATGTAAAAGCAGAACTTACATCCGGAGGTTTATCCCCGGCATCAAACAAAGTTTCCGCAGCGGTTGATGATGTTGGACAACTCGAAAAGATGACAGTAACAAATAATAATGAAAATGAAATTTCTTTAAGCAACTACCCCAACCCGTTCAACCCGGAAACAACAATAAGTTTTTCAATAGCTAATAGCAGTTTAGTAAGCATAACGGTATATGATTTACTAGGGAGAAAAATAGCAGAACTAATAAATGAGATTAAAGAAGCCGGATCTTACGAAGTAAATTTTAATGCGGAAAATCATCCAAGCGGTTTATTCATTTACAAACTGACAACAAACGTAAATATAGTTACGAAGAAGATGATGCTGTTGAGATAGATTTTACTAGAAATTCCCGCAATTAGAAATATTGCGGGAATTTTTAATTAAACCGGAAAACAGCATTGATTTTTTTTGGATAATTTGTATTTTAATAATAAGTTGATTAAGAAGATATAATTGACAATTATTTCAACC
>JAGFIY010000034.1 GCA_024103215.1 Melioribacteraceae bacterium
TTGAGAGGAAATCTTAGACAGATACAAGGCAAACTACGCATCAACACACAGCTTTTTGATCCTTTCAGTCAATCCGTGTTATGGGCTGAAAGATACGATGCCCCAATAGAAGAGGTTTTTGAAATTCACGACAGTATTATCGAAAAAGTGGTAAGTGCGCTTTCTGTGCAAATCGACGAAAGAAGATTGGCTGAAATTAGAAAAAAAGAGATCACTCAATTAGAAGCATATGATTGCTGGCTGCGCGGGTACGAATACTTGAGAAGAGGAACGATTAGAGACGACGAAAAAGCGCGGCAATTTTTTAATCACGCTTTGGAGATTGATCCACATTATTCCCGAGCTTATGCCGGATTATCGCTGTCCTATTTTAATGAATGGACCTGCCAATTTTGGGAGAAGTGGGAAGTTACTTTGAAGGCGGCAAAAGAGTATGCGCTCAAAGCAACTCATTATGGATCAAATGATCATATCGTTCAGATGATTTTAGGGCGGGTTTTGCTTTATCATAGAGATTTTGAGACGGCGGAGAAACATATAAACAAAGCACTCGATCTAAATCCAAACGATGCGGATGCGCTTGTTCAGTTGGCAAACTGCAAAGCACTTCTGGGGGATGGTAAAACCGGTGTTGAACTTTTTAATAAAGCTGTCAGACTAAATCCTTTTCATCAACAATGGTATAATTTATATGGAGCGCTTTGTCATTTCGTAAATGAAGATTATGATACAGCCATTAAACTGGCCGAAGAGATCCCGCCGGTTCTTTGGGTAGATTTACCCGCTTATCTTGCCGCAGCTTACACCTACAAGTCAAACAGCGAAAAATCAGATTACTATATAAAGCTCTATCTGAAAAACTTTAGAGAAAAAATTACTTACGGCAGAGACCCGTTACCCGGAGAGGCTTTCGATTGGGTTATTGCGGTTAATCCCTATAAATTTGAAAAGGATTCTCAAAGACTAATAATCGGTTTGGAAAAAGCCGGACTCATGCGAAATGAACAAGGTCAAAACTATTATTCCAACGAATCGAATGTCGACAGAAAAAGATCCGTGAATATATTTAAAAAACTCGAGGGCTTTTGGATGATTTCTTTTAACAATTTATCCGTACAACTGCCCGAAGTAAAAGGGTTTATCGATATATCAAAACTGCTTGCCAACCCGGAAAGAGAAATTCACTGCTCGGAACTGATGGGTAATATAACCAGCACAAGCCAAAGTGTAGAAGCAATTGATGATAAAGCGAAACGTAAGTATCATGCAAAAATTAATGAGCTTCAAGAAGAACTGCGGGAAGCCGAAAAGATGAACGATATAGGAAGAACGGAGTTGATAAACAATGAACTTAATCAAATTTTGGATTACCTGTCCCATGCAACCGGAATAAGAGGAAGAGCTCGCAAATTAGCAGATCCTTCCGACCGAGCAAGAGCTGCGGTGACTTTGAGAATTAAAAGCGCTATTCAAAAAATAGAAAATGTTCACCCCTCTTTAGCAAAACACTTCCAAAACAATATTAAGACAGGAACTTTTTGCGTTTACACTCCGGAAAGCCCCGTTAAGTGGGAACTGTGATATGAGCGGTTTATTATCCGGTTATATTTGGATTTAGTAGAAATATTGCCGTCCACTTTAAAGTGTGTTGCTTAACCAATAATTTGTCCCGGCCCCGCCTGCTGCGGGCAGGTTTTAATTCGGGGATTAAATTGGCATAATACTCTGGACTTCAGCCTGCCTGCCCAATTCACATTTCTTAATAAGGCCTGCCTGCCGGTAGGCAAGCTGAAGCCCTTTTTCTCTCTCTAATCTTTTTCTCCGTCGGTTAAAACCGACGGCAATTGGGGAAATCTTATGGCTTTTAATTGCCGTTCGCTTTAGCGAACGGAGTACAGAGCGCCAAAAAAATCTGGGCTTTAGCCCCATTTCCCACGGTTTTAAAAACCCTTACACTTCGCCTTACATTGTAAGACCATTTCTTACGCCTTCAAAGTAAAAACAAAAAATCTTTGGAGGAAAAATGCCTACACCAATCGAAATACTTTTAGATCCCATCTCGTTAGCAGTTATTGCAATGTATGCACTATTAATGATTTGGGAATTAGCTTTTCCAGCAAAAAAATTACCTAAAATTAAAGGCTGGACAATTAGAGGGATAGGAGCATTTGCCGTTTTCTTTTACTTGTCTTCTTACTTGCCGCTTTTGTGGGACGAGCACCTTGCTCAATTTCAAATGTTCGATTTAAGTGGTCTCGGAACTTTCGGCGGTGCCGTTGCGGGAATTCTCATTTATGAATTCGGATTGTATGTATGGCACCGCGCTATGCACAAATTTGACTTCTTATGGAAAATATTTCATCAGATGCATCACAGTGCAGAACGATTGGACACCTTCGGGGCATTTTATTTCAGCCCAATGGATATGATAGGATTTACTTTTTTGGGAAGCTTGTGTTTTAGCCTCATTGCCGGATTCGATCCCTCTGCAATTACAATTATACTTCTGCTGACTAATTTCTTTGCAATTTTTCAGCATGCAAACATAAAAACTCCAAGTTGGCTTGGATACTTTGTGCAAAGGCCCGAGCAGCACAGCATTCATCATGGTAAAGGAATTCACCGATATAACTATTCTGATCTTCCGCTGTTTGATATAATCTTCGGAACTTTCAAAAATCCGAAAACATTCGTCGATGAAACCGGCTTCTATGAAGGAGCGTCAAGCAGGGTGTTGGATATGATTCTTTTTCGTGATGTAACGAAGCCTAAAGCAGATACAAATTAAAAATCAAGAATTATTAAAGAGGGTAAAATGGAAACGATATTATTGGAAAGAGAGTTCATAAAACAATTGGAAAACCAAGAAGCTCAATACTGGAGCGATTTTTACCTCTGCTGCAAATCTCCGCTTCAAGAAAAAGCAGGTGTGTCAATAACGAAAATTACCGGAGCCGTCTTCTGCGATGCAGCGAAAACCGAAAGACTAGCATTTAATCGTACGATAGGAATTGGTCTTAATTATTAAATTACCGACGAGCAATTGAAGGAAATAATAAAATTTTATAAAAGAGCGGGTGTAAGCCGGTTTATGGTGCAAGTGAGTCCGGCTGCCCTTCCTTATAAGAATGAAGAGCTTTTTATTAAAAACGGATTTGTGCGTCACAACCAATGGGCAAAATCTTACAAAAAGCATATTGACAAAATCGAAATTCCCGAATCAGATTTGGTGATTGAAGACTTGGATCTTTCGAACGTAGAAGAATTCGATAATGTAATTAAAGAAGCTTTTGAATTTGACGGCGGAACCCATCTATTCATCAGCAGGACTTACAAAAGACCGGGCTGGAAACATTACCTGGCAAGAGACAACGGAAAAGCAATAGCGGCGGCGGCACTATTCACTTGCGGCAAGCTAGCCTCTATGGCAATATGTGGAACAATTCCGGATGCACGAGGCAAAGGAGCACAGAGTTTATTAATCGCACGACGACTAAATGACGCCTTCAAAGCAGGTTGTGAAA
>JAGFIY010000002.1 GCA_024103215.1 Melioribacteraceae bacterium
CTTATGAAGTTAACTTTGACGCTTCAAACTTGGCTGCTGGTATGTATGTTTACAGACTCCAAGCAGGCGACTTCGTTAGCGCAAAGAAAATGATGTTATTGAAATAAGTTCAACAACGTTCTTTAACGGTGCTTATTTCTGAAAAAATTAGGTTGCCCATATATTGAATAAATGTATGGGCAATCTATTTTATGATTACTACTTTTAGTATTTAAGATTAAAGTTTAACTATAAATAGCACACGAGGTAAATGATGCGGTTAAATTTACAAAAAGGAGTATTACTTGCATTCGCAACGATTGCAGTAATTTTCCTATACAGTTGCGTTGAAGAACCGACCATTGCACCAGCTGCTACACCTTATTCTAATGTTAGAGTTGCAAACCTAACTGCTAACATTGCTTCAATGTCCGTAACAATTGACGGGGAGAATAATTTAACGATAGCTCAAGGCCAGGTTTCGAACAGATTCGATTTGACCTCGGGTAATAGGGTGTATAAATTAACTGATGCAGACGGTAACGTAATCTATGAGAACCCAATTGGGCACACTTCATTTGAGGAAACAACAATAACATTTGCCGGATATTATTCTCCGGTCGATACGTTAAATACGTTTGCGTATGTTCCGATTATTGAAGGTGATGTAACTGTGCTCGAAGCTCCGCCTGGCGACAGCGCGTGGGTTAATTTCGTGAATTTGGTAACTGACGGGCCAACCCTTGGTGCAGAGCCGATTGCTTATGCACTAATTACAGCTGATAATGATTCAGTGGCACAAAATGTTGCCGGATTTGAATTTATTGACAACCAAGCTTACCAGGTTGCAAGTGGTCAATATGCACTTCATCTTTTTAATACTGATACTGCAAATGTTGATATGCGAATTGAAACAACAGTAAGCATTACTGCCGGAACACGTAATTATATTTACGTTTATGGACTTCCGGACGATTTCAATGTTGTAAAAGATGAGCAAAATCCACTACCGGTTAGAAAAAAAGACGAACTCAATTAAGGGGAGAAGATCATGATTGGACGTATAAAGTTTTTAGTACTTTTCCTTTTGATCGCTCTGCCGTTGGCTACTATGGCACAAACTGGTAAAGTGGTCGGAAAAGTAACAGATCTCGAAACCGGTGAACCTCTTATAGGTGCAAACGTTATTATTGATAACACTAGTCTTGGAGCTGCTACAGATGAGAATGGTGATTATATAATTCTTAACGTTCCACCCGGAAATTATACAATAAGAGGTAGATATATTGGTTATCGAGAAGAGGCTAAAAGTAATATTAACGTTTCGGTAAACCTTACAACCGAAGTTAATTTTGCTTTACCAACAGAAGATTATCAAACAGAGGACATTATTGTTGTTGCAGAAAGACCTCTGGTTAATAAAAACATTACAAACTCAACAAGCGTTGTAAAATCCGAAGATATTGAAAACCTTCCGGTTAGAGGTGTAAACGCAATCGTTTCAACTCAAGCCGGTGTTGTAAGCGGTAGAGGCGGTTTAAATATCCGAGGTTCGAGAAACGACGCCGTTGCATATTATGTTGACGGTGTACTAGTAAATAACCCGGTATTCGGCGGTGCTCAATCCGGTGTTATTAATAATGCGGTTGAGGAAATCCAGGTTCAAGCCGGCGGTTATTCGGCTGAATATGGAGGCGCAAACGGTGGTATAATCAGTACCCAAACAAGAACTGGAAGGGAAGACTATAATGTTTCTTTCGAGGCAATTACTGATAATTTTACCTCCCTGGGTGAGAAGTTCTTAGGAACTTACACAACGGGATATACAGAAATGGTTTTCACTGCCGGTGGTCCGGTATTGCCAAGCTACAAGAAATTAAAATTCTTTGTTGCCGGTAGCAATGTGTTCAGCAGAACAGGTGCTGCATTCAGAAAAGGTTACGATTTTAGGAACATCTACGATCCAAGCCTTGGCGCCAGCGCTGATACATTCGATTATTTTTACCCAGAAGGATATACGGTAAATACACCTAACAACACATACCAAATTCAAGGTAACTTGACCTGGGATCTTAATCCGTTCAATCTCAGAATCAACGGAAACTTCGTAAGAAATGATAGTAGAAGCGGCGTTGGTGCCGGCAATCTTCTTGCTGAAGCAAGTGCTCCGCTGAATGAAAGTCACACAATCTCAGGTAGTGTTAAAGGAACTTATGTTTTATCAAACAACTCTTTCTTTGACATCATCGGTAATTACTTTGATGATTATTACACAACAATGGACCCTGTTTTCCGTCACGATATTACGCTTTACGGCGACTCGATTGCCAATGCTGCAGTTGGAAGACAATTGAGGGGTGACAGCAGAACTTTGCTTAATTGGCGAGGTATGGGTGTAGCTAAACGACCCGGTGATCAACCGCTTAGTGGTTACTTAAAACAAAGAACCAGAAGTGTGGGTGGAAAGGTTAACTTCTTATATCAATTAGGTAAACATCATGAATTTAAAACAGGTGGTGAATTTACTTATTATACAATTAGAAGATATTCACTCGGCAATGCATTTAACATAGCTACACTTCAAAGATCTATTGCCGATGGAAACGTATATGATGTTTATAATAGATTGGATAACTACGGTTATGATGTTTATGGTAATCAATATGACGGTGATGATCCAACATTAGCTGCAAAGAATCCAACTTTTGCTGCGTTCTACATTAAGGATAAAATGGAATTCTCAGACCTGGTACTGGACGTTGGTTTCCGTCTGGATTATATCGATATTGATGGAGAGGTGTTTAAAAACCCAAGTAACATTACATTTACACCGGAAGGAGAAATTTCTCCCGACGCATTAGAAGAAGTTGATCCATTGCTTCAAGTTAGTCCAAGAATTGGTTTCTCGTTCCCGGTTACCGACAGAACAGTATTTCACGCTCAGTACGGTAAATTTATTCAACAATCGAGATTGAGAGACGTTTATCAGGGTTATAATGTTATTGCGGACAATATAAAAGGTGGATTTGCTATTGAAGCCCCGGTTGGATTCGGACTGCGTCCTGAAAGAACAACTTCTTATGAAATTGGATTCAGACAGCAGATAGGCGAAACTTTTGCTTTCGATATTACTGGTTTCTATAAAGACATCAAAGATCAAGTTCAAATTCGTTCGGTATTCGCTGATGAAGGCGCTAACCATAAGCAGTATTATGCTTGGGTTAACGGCGACTTCTCTACGATTAAAGGATTTGAAGTTAAACTTGATCTGCGAAGAACTCAAAGATTGGCAATGACATTTGACTATACTTTCTCACATGCTCTAGGAACTGGATCTCAGCCTTCCACTGCATTTAGAGCTATCTGGCAGTCACCGACCGCTGCTCCATTCTTCCCGATGCAGATTGCTCCTCTGGATTTTAACCAAACTCACAGAGGCTTCATGAATCTTGATTACAGATTCGGAAAAGATGACGGCGGAGCTATACTTGAAAGACTTGGTTTGAACCTCTTGTTCTCATTTAATAGTGGTTTTAACTATACCAAGATCGGTGCAGAAGATTGGGGTAACGCACGAATCCCAACCGAACCGTTAAACGCATCAACTACACCATGGACTTTCCAACTTGATGCAAAAATTGATAAATCATTTGATCTCGGTCCGATAGGATTCAATGTGTATGTTTGGGTTATAAATGTACTCAATACACAGAACATAACGAATGTATTCCCGAACTCAGGCGATGCTTATGACGACGGATGGTTATCTAGTGAAGCAGGTGAAGCTGCAAGAGATAACTATTCTATTAACTATGGTGAGGAATTTGGTCAGCTTTATGAGGATATTTATAAGGCGGTTTCCTACAATTCAGGAAATTTTGGTACACCAAGACAAATAAGATTAGGTGTTAGATTAAGTTATTAATTCTTTACCAATTGGTAATTGAAAAACTATTTGGAGAATTATTATGTATAAGAAATTTAGTTATTTGTCGGTCCTTATCCTCCTTGTAGGAATTACATTCCTTGGCTTCTATAGAGCCGCGGATGATGACCAGATAAATAAAATAAACGTCAACGATGATTATGCCTACATAGCTATCAACCAATGCTTCATGTGGGTATCAAACAACGGAGACGGATCACACGATCCGCGAACAGACGGTAGCGGATTTTATTGGCCGGGAGGCGAGAACG
>JAGFIY010000018.1 GCA_024103215.1 Melioribacteraceae bacterium
ATAATAAATTATTACTTAAGTTGGATTATGTGATTTTAATAATGATACTGTTTTTTAATTTTATCGACGTGGTTTACATTCTTGATCCTAATTGATTATTTTTCTATTAATGGTAATTAATATACAACTATGTTTATTTTATATTATTTTCATTTGATAATAAGTTAAATTTTGTAATAAATCAATTATTTTATGCTTTATTATGATGACTTCTAAAAAATCAGAATATTTTATTCCTTTTATTTATACCAATTTCTTAATTCTTCTTTATTCTTCATATTTTATTTCCTTACCTTTTACTCCCTAATTCTATTAGACTTTTCTCCTATTAACCTTTTCACCTTTTATCCTATACTTCGGTATTACATCTTTATTCTGAATTCTGAGTTCTGTATTCTCCCGAAGCGATCCCGCTTTGCAGTAATTATTTCTTACTTCTTACTTCTTAATTCTTAATTCTTACTTCTGATCACTGCTCACTGATAACTAATATCTCTTAACCTTTTCTCCTCTTAACCTTTTCACCTTTCCCGCAGCAGTAGAAAGTTGTCAAAATACGCCAACTTTCAACTTCTAAAAGCTTTTTCTGTCCGCTCCGTTAAAAACTCCAGATAAAACTTTCGGAGTTTTTTCACTCCGCTTTCAATTTCCTAAAATTTTTTAATATAGTATTTATCGTTCAATGAATATCGTATTTTTCGTAGTTACGATTTTTCCATCCGCTCCAAAACAAATCTCCAAAAAACGCAGATTTGTTTTTCCGCTGTCTTCGTTCTCATTTCCCGCAGCAGTAGAAAGTTGTCAAAATACGCCAACTTTCAACTGCTAACCGCTTGGTTATTCAACAAACTCCGGCGGTCTCAGTCGATGGTTCGCTTCGCAAGTTGCTTAAGTTGTTTGTAGAAATTTAACAACCCGCAGACTTGCTTCGCTCATTACTCCCTCTCCCCGCCTTCGTTTCTTGCTGCTTTTGAATCTTCATCATTCCTATTTTGGAAGCAACTTCCATTTTCCAAATTTTTGGAAGTTAATTTTGGTACTAAACTTCCATTCTCGACTTTTAGCTTTTTCCCTCAAACTGTCTGGCTTCGCTCCTCGCTTCGCTCTTTGATCTGTCGCTTCGCCAATCAGTTTTCCATCAGCAATCATCCAAACCTGTGCTTAGACAAACCGTTGCTCGTCCCTCGCAACCGTTTGAAATGCTTATGCCAAAGGCAAAAAATTCAAAAAACGAAAGAAAAAAGACGCGGAAATATGCCGCCGTTGCCCCCTTGATCCCCCATCCGCAAGGGCAAGGCAAGTGCTTCGCACCCTTGCGTTCTGGGGGCGGCGGCTAACCCGTTAACCGTCTTTTTTCTTTTTCGTTTTTTTCTTTTTTCTTTTTTTTCACGGCGGCGGCGGGGCTGCGGCTCCGCAGCAAATCAAAAACGGAGGTTTAATATGTATATTAGCAAAATCATTTCATTTGCTTTTAGATGCGGTCTTTCTTTTGTCGGCGGTCGTCCGGCTCAATCTGTACTTAATGGTTATCTTGGCGAATTGGTGTTTTTCTTTCAACCTCACCATTTCGGAAATTATTTCTTTCAATGGGTTAGAATCAACTTCGATTCGCAAGATTACACAGAAACAGAGCTAAAGTATAAAGGCAAATCATATACAGTAATCTTTCTAAAAATCCCTCAAAAAATAGATAAAAAATTTCTTTTTGCTTTCAAACAGTTTTCAAAACGCCACTCACATCTAGTCAACTATTTTTAATCCGCAGCTGCGAGATCAAAGACCTGAGCAAGTCTGCTAAACTGCTCACGATTATTAATAACATACAACCAAAGGACACTATGAAAAGAAAAGATATTTACAACAGAGTTAACACGATCATACAGGAAAAACTCTCAGCCGGGAATTTACCATGGCGGAAAAGCTGGAAAGCAGCAAAACCGCCACAAAATTTTTTCTCAAAACACTTTTATCAAGGGATCAATTTTCTGCTGCTTTCTTGCTTCGATTTTCCTTCCCCTTATTATCTCACCTTCCTTCAATGTAAAGAAAGAAGCGGATCCGTTCTTAAGGGCGAAAAAGGAATTCCAATCATATTCTGGAAACTCATTGATTCCACTTTGCAAGATGAAAACGGTGAACTCAAAGTTGATAAGATACCTTATATGAGATTCACAACTGTTTTTAATCTGTCTCAAACTTCGCTTTATAATAATTCGTTTCAATCCGATTTGAAATATCCTGATGTGGAAAAATTTATATCAACAATTCCGGCAGTAATTAAAAACAACTCTAAAGCACGTTGCTTCTTTAATGTATCAAAAGATTTTA
The DNA here is from genome assembly GCA_024103215.1 of Melioribacteraceae bacterium. Taxonomy (GTDB): domain Bacteria; phylum Bacteroidota; class Ignavibacteria; order Ignavibacteriales; family Melioribacteraceae; genus JAGFIY01. The sequence goes on from JAGFIY010000018.1 coordinate 2,329, forward strand.
TTTCAATTCCTGTTATATCTGAATTTATTTCCACAGATGAATATTATTCTTCACTATTCCACGAAATAATTCACTGGACAGGACATCAAACCAGATTAAACCGTTTCGAGTCAGCAGACTACAACTCAGACGATTATTCTAAAGAGGAATTAGTCGCAGAGATTGGTTCCGCTTATCTGTGTTCATTGTTTGGAATTAACAACACTCTGGATAATTCCGCAGCATACATTCAAGGCTTGCTTAATAAGCTTCAATCTGATGAATCCCTCTTTATCTCGGCAAGCTCTCAAGCAAAGAAAGCAGTTAACTATTTATTAAACAACAAAAAGTAAAACAATCCGGGTCCGGCGTTGCCGGGTCCGAGGAGGATAACATAATGTTAGACACACGAGAAGAATTAACAAAATCAAAAGACAAAGATATCATCAGAAATTTTCTGGAAAGGCTCGATTCGCAACAAATATTTAATATCATCATTGAGTCAACATGCAGAGTCGATATCCGCCAAATTTTAATTCAACACATCTTAGATGAAGAAATTCTATACATAGACCGCAGAGACAACGAAATTCAGATTTCATAAAGGTGATAAAATGGAAAAAATAATTTGTGATTACTGCGGAAAATCAACAACAAAAATAATTTCTGTTATAAATCCTAATACAGATTCTGAACTCACTCAAAAAATAAAACCTGGTTGGACTTT
>JAGFIY010000051.1 GCA_024103215.1 Melioribacteraceae bacterium
AAGGGAAGTATGAATACGAATAATGGTAGTGCCGCCGAAATGAACATCGACACTATTTCGATTTGTATGAAGTCGTTAATTATCTCGTACATTATCTATCAATTTCTCCAAGTACTATATCAATGCTCCCAAGAACGGCAATTACGTCTGCAACAAGATGACCCTTACATAGTTCGCCAAATACTTCCATATTAACAAATGAGGGAGCTCTAACTTTTACGCGAAAAGGATTCAAGCTGCCGTCGCTAATAATAAAATATCCGAGTTCTCCTTTAGGATTTTCCACTCGGGCATAAACATTTCCCTTCGGAGGTTTAATTCTTTTTGGAATTGCTTCGAACACATCGCCTTCAGGAATTTGTTTTATTGCTTGTTGTATAATATTTAAACTTTGTTCCATTTCCTGAACCCGGACAAAATATCTATCCCACGAATCTCCTGTGGTTCCTTTTTCACCATGTCCTATAGGAATCTCAAAATCAAATCGATCATAAATTGAATATGGATCATCTTTTCTTAAATCGAACTTAACGCCGCTGCCTCTCAAATTGGGTCCGGTAATGCCGTAATTTATTGCTGTATCTGCCGGTAGCACTCCCACATTTGCCGTCCGTTCAATAAATATTTTGTTGAAGGATAAGAGATTGTTTAATTCAACAATTTTGGGGCGGAAATAGTCAATGAAATCCTGTGTAAGTCTTAAAAAATCCGGATGAAGATCGTGAGAAACACCGCCGACCCACATATAATTATAAAGGAGACGTGCTCCGCAAGTCATTTCAAATAGGTCGAGAATTTTTTCACGGTCTCTAAAACAATAAAGGAAAGGGGTAAAAGCACCAATATCAACGCCGTAAGTACCAAGCGCAACAAGATGGGATGCAATTCTCTGTAGTTCACCCATTATTACTCTTATATATTCGACTCTTTCCGGAACTTTCAAATCAAGAAGTTTTTCAACAGCAATCACATAACCGAAATTATTATACATCGAAGCTAGATAATCCATTCTGTCTGTGTATGGAATGATTTGCGGATATGTCATAGCTTCGCAGTGTTTTTCAAAGCAGCGGTGAAGGTAGCCGATATGCGGCTTAACATCAACAATTAATTCACCTTCTAAAACAACTTCAAGTCTCAGCACACCATGTGTCGATGGGTGCTGCGGACCCATATTTAATACCATTTCTTCAGTTTTTAGAGCCATCTTAATATGGTACCTTCATTCCTTTATAGTATTCGGGATTTTTATAGTCTTTACGAAGCGGATAACCTGCTTCCCAATCATAAGGCATCAAAATTCTAATCAGGTTCGGATGATTCTTGAAAATAATTCCATACATATCATAAGCTTCTCGTTCGTGCCAATCTGCAGTCTTCCATATATTTTCAACAGATTCAAGTTCGGGATTTTCGCGCGGGACAGAAGTTCTGATTGTAATTTTATGTTTAATTCTCATTGAGTAGAGATGGTAATAAACACTAAGAGTTCCGCCTTTAATTATTTCGTTTTCTGCCTCGTCTTTAACCTTTTCGCCGTTTGCATCATCAACACCCGATAGATTCATAAGGGAATCAAAACTTAAGTTTTCATCGTCGTATAAAAACTGCATTACCTCCAAAATTTTTGTGCTATCGACAATAATGGTCGGATCATTTTTAGTATCTTCCATCATACCGATTATAGCTTCGCCGAATTTTGTTTTTAGTATCTCTAATATTTCTTCGTGTGATTTCATACTGTTTTCTTTACCATCGATTCATGTCTAATTTTTTCTTGTAATTTAAGAAGACCTTCCAACAATGCTTCCGGACGCGGAGGACAGCCGGGGACGTAAACATCAACCGGTATCACTCTGTCAATTCCCTTCAAAACATGGTAACCATGCTCCCAATATGGACCGCCGCAGTTAGCACAGCTTCCCATTGAAATAATGTATTTCGGATCCGGCATCTGCTCATAAAGTCGTTTTATTCTTGTTGCCATTTTAAGGGTTACAGTTCCGGAGATAATAATAATATCCGCTTGACGTGGTGAGGGTCTTGGAATCACACCAAAACGGTCAAAATCATAGTGTGAAGCTGAAGTAGCCATCATCTCTATTGCGCAGCAAGCAAGGCCGAAACCGAGCTGCCACAAGGAAGAGAGGCGTGCCCAGTTCATTAAATCTTCAGCTTTTGTTATTACTATATTGCTTTCAGCAAATTCTTTGTCTAATAAGCCCATTAGGTAGTTTGATTAGTTTCAGTTTGTTCAACAATTATATTCTCGGAGGTTTGATCCGTATTCTTTTTTATCAGATTGCTCAAGTAAGGAATATTTGGTTTTGGTCTTGCCCATTCCAAATCTCCTTTTTGCCATTCATATGCCATTCCGATACCCAAAACAACAAGAAAAATTATTCCTGCTAGAAATCCGTAAAGTCCGTAATCCTGATAGGTTAAAGCCCAAGGAAACAACAGTACAACTTCGACATCAAAGATCAGAAAAATCAAAGCGACAACATAAAAACGAATATTAAACTGAACCCAAGGAGTCCCTTCCGGATTTTCACCACACTCATAAGTTGTCAATTTTTCCTGGGTGGGTCGGTGTGGTCTAATAAGTTTGGCGGCAAAAATAGCTATTCCTACAAAGGCAACGGCAAGTAGAATAAATACAAAAATTTTTCCGAATTCTGTAAGCATATAATTCTGTTAAAAGTTGGTACGAATAATACCACAACTCGAATTTAAAAACAAGTCTTACATGTCCAAATAAGAAAATTTTTTTTAATTAGAATGTCGGCAACATTATATAACATTGATTTTAGCACCTATTTTGTTTAAGATTATTTTAAATCTAATTACATTAATGCCATTATGAACCTTCAATGAGAAATGCACTCGTTAAAATATTTTTTCTTCTCCCGGCTTTATTAACCGCTCAACTTCAGGAAACTCAATATAGATTTAATCAGATTACACTTGAGGATGGATTATCGCAAAGTTCACTTGTGGATATAATTCAAGACAACCAGGGCTATTTGTGGTTAGGCACATATAACGGATTAAACAGATACGACGGATATACCTTTAAGATTTTTAAAAATAATCCTATTGATACTACCTCAATTTCGGATAATGGAATAACAGCTCTTTTCGAGGACAGCAATGGTTTTATCTGGATTGGTACGACTAATGGTTTTCTTAATCGTTTTGAAAGGAAAACCGAGACATTTAAAAGAATAAAGATCGATGATCCTCAAAATCCAATTATATCAAGATCGCAGCCGGATGCTCTGATGCCGGTAACCCTTTCACTTAATAAGTTTGAAACTGTGACTGCAATTGAAGAAGATACGCTTGGAAATCTGTGGATCGGCACGTGGGGAAACGGACTTGTAAAATATGATAAAACAACCGGCGATATTGAACACTTTTATCATTCTCCGTTTAACGTGATGGGATTAAGCTCGAATAATATTTCGGATGTTCTCGTTGATAGCCAAGGCACGATTTGGGTTGCTTCATACGGTGGGGGAATTAGTAAAGGCCTTCATCGGAGGTTGTTAATATCTACACAGCAATCGACACGAACGATTGACAGCTATTTGTTTGTGAGTACTCAAAGTGAAAGAACTGTGAAGAACAAGTTAAATGATCCAAACGTAATAACATTATTTGAGGATAGTTTCGGCAATATTTGGATTGGTTCATACGATGCGGATCCCATTTTCATTAGTGCGAGTGATAAGTCAAAACAGATGGACGAAATAAAATTTCATGAGATTGAAATATTATCCAAAACTAATTTTGAAATCACGAACGTGATGGATTTTTTTGAGGATTCACAGAAAAATTTGTGGATAGGAACTTTTGGAAATGGATTATATAAATTTGATAGAATCCAAAACGAAATATTTAATTTCAGACATAACCCACTTAATTCTAAATCAATTTTGTCGGATGAAATCATTTCTGTTTATGAGGACCGTTCCGGAATTCTCTGGGTTGGTTCTCACTTAGGCGGAGGTATAAGTAAGCTTGAAAAGAATCAATTTTTATTCGGCTATTTAGAAAACGAAGCTGGTAATCCAAATTCTCTCTCGGATAATGTAATTTGGGCGATTTGCGAGGACAATCAACAACATATTTGGTTCGGTACTTACCGCGGAGGTTTGGATAGATTTAATCCACTAGATAAAACTTTTTTGCATTTCACCAAAGCTAATAATTTAACAGATGATCATATAAAATCATTGGCAATCGATAATTTTAACTACCTTTGGATCGGTACATATTCGGGGGGATTGAACAGATTTAATCTAACAACTTTTAACATCCAAAATTATCCATATAAACCGAATAATAAATTTGGGACGAGCGGAGCTCACATCGAAGATATTTTTATTGAGAATGATTCAACACTTTGGATTGCAGCGTTTGATAGAGGGATTGATGTTGTTAATTACGATCAAATGGGGAAAATTGATTGGACTAGTCAAAAATTTTATACACATGATCCCCTTGACAGCACATCAATTGCGAGCAATAAGATTTATCAAATTTTTAAGGACAGCAACGAAGAAATTTACATCGCTACAATGGGCGGTGGATTGAACAGATTCAACAGAACCGATGGCAGCTTTATGCGCTATCTAAACGATCCTTCAAATAAAAATTCATTGAGTAATGACAATGTTATTGTAATTCAAGAGGATAAGTATCAAAATTTGTGGATTGGAACCTACGGTGGAGGTCTTAATAAGTTTGATAGAAATAGTGGTTCGTTCGAAAGATTTGGTGTCAGTGAAGGTTTACTTACGGAAGTTGTGTACGGTATTTTGGAGGATAAAACAGGGAATCTTTGGTTAAGCACTGATGACGGAATTTTCCGCTTTGATCCCCTAAAAGTTTCTTTCATTCAATACGGCAAAAAAGACGGTGTTCAAAGTGCGGAATTCAGCGGTGGCGCTTATGCAAAAACCAAAAACAGCGAAATGTATTTTGGTGGTGTCAACGGTGTTAATTATTTCTATCCGGACAGCATCAAGAGAAATACATATATCCCGCCAATTGTTATCAGCAGAATAAATGTGATGGATCAGCCTGTTAAAGGAGAAAGGGAAATTCTCACGCTTAATTATGACCAAAATTACTTCAGCATCGAGTTTGCTTCACTGGATTATACAAGTCCCGAAGAAAATCGTTACGCTTACAGATTAGATGGCCTAGAGGAGAATTGGAATTATGTCTCCGCCCTCAACAGAGTAGCCAAATACACAAATCTTCCGCCCGGCGAATACACTTTCCGCGTTCGGGGAACAAACTCTACCGGTATATGGAATGAAGAGGGTACTACACTATTCATTGAAATCAAACCGCCGTTTTGGAAAACATGGTGGTTCATTCTTCTTCTAGTTGTTTTTGTCGGCGGATCGTTAATTGTGATTATTTCGATAAGAATACGCCAACTTTTAGCAATCGAAAAATTGAAATCAAAAATTGCTGCGGATCTCCACGACAATGTTGGAGCTGGTTTAACCGAAATTTCAATTCTTAGTGAACTCACCGCTCACGAAATTGGTGACCAGAATAAAAACGCATCAAAGCGATTAAACAATATAAGTGAAACTTCCCGTTCTTTGGTTGCAAATATGAGCGATATAGTTTGGATGGTAAACCCTAAATTGGATAGTCTTCATGATCTGATAATTCGGCTAAAAGATTCATACGGTGAGTTTCTTAGTCAATTAGGCATTTCTTTCAGAATAAACAAATTTGAAAGAATGAACAATGTCAAAATTCCGATGGATTACCGCCAGAATTTGTTTCTCATTTTCAAAGAGTGTATAAACAATTCTGTTAAACACAGCAATTGCAGCAGAATTTCATTGGATGCTGTTGTAAAGGGCAGTGTACTTAAAATGACATTGATTGATAATGGAAAAGGATTCGATATTACTGATGTTAAATATGGAAATGGATTGAAGAATATGAAATCGCGTGCCGCAGCTATCGGAGGAAAACTAAATATTAATTCATCTCCTGGAAAAGGAACTACAATAAGTTTCATCGGTAGGATAGAACCGATTATTATTATTAGCAAGTATGCAAAGAAAATAAGATTTTGGGATAAGCCGAATGAGTAAAGAAATAATTAATGTTGCTATAGTTGAAGATAATAATACCATCCGTGAAGGACTTGCTGCCCTAATACATGGAACAGATGGTTTTGCTTCTGTCGGTGCTTTTCCTGATTGTGAATCTTTTTTAAGCAAACTTGAAAAACTCGATGTTGATGTAACGCTTATGGATATTGCTCTTCCGGGTATTAATGGAATTGAGGGAGTAAAACGTGCAAAAAAAATAAAACCTGCTCTCGATATTTTAATGCTCACAATTTATGAGGATAACAGTGTTGTTTTCGATGCACTTTGTGCCGGGGCTTGCGGTTATCTCGTAAAAAACACTCCACCAACGAGATTACTTGACGCAATCCGAGAAGCAAAAAGCGGTGGTTCCCCGATGAGTTCACATATTGCCCGTAAAGTTATAAATGTATTTAGGCAGAATACAAAAACCGAGGAATCCGAAAGAGAGTTCGAACTTTCGGAACGCGAACGAGAAGTGCTTTTCCTTCTTGGAGAAGGGAACAATTATCAAGAAATTGCAGATAATCTTTTTATAAGTGTTGATACAGTTCGTCATCACATAAGGAATATTTATAGAAAACTTCATGTTCATTCTCAATCCCAGGCTGTAGCAAAAGCTATTAGAAAAGGATTGATTTAACATCTACATACTTTTTTGGCATAATTATGTCTAAAAACAGCTTTTCCCCGCCTTTATTTTGATAAAACCGCATAAATGTGCGGTTGTTTTCACTTTACCAAATATTATTTTGAAACTGTAAGTTCTTCAACAAAACCGTGTCATTTAATGGGGGGATTTTTTTCACCCGAAGAGCTTTAAAAATGGGTAAACATTTTTGGTAATAAACTGGAGGGGCAAATGAATTATCAAGAGAACCAATCAACTAAAAACCCTTTAGCAGATTTAATTAGTGATGACATTTATAATCTTCTTAGCAGTAAAGGTCTGATTAACGAAAAAACTGTTCGTGATTATCAGATCAAGAAGAAATTTAAAGCTCTGAGGGCTTCAAAGTTGAGTGCAAGCGATTCAATCGATCTTTTGAGAGAGGATTATCCGTATCTTCAATTCGATACAATCCGAAAAATTGTTTATCAGCCGTTAAGCCGAGTCTAAAAAAAGTGGCTTAATATCTGCTGAAGAATGCCCGGATAGATTATGAATGAGGTAGTATGGGACCAAAATTCATAGTTTATCGCTGGGCATTTTTTCTGCTAGGTTGAATTTGGATGCCTTCAGTAATAATTTAAAAACATTATTCGATTCTAAATTGTTCATCAACTCTGTTGACGAATCGATCGATATTTTACCTTGATGAACAACCATCATTCTCTTACTTAAATCTATTAGTTCTTCGATCAGATGAGAAATAATAATTATTGTCTTTCCTTCACCCGCGATCGTCTTTATAATTTTACCAATGTTCTCATTAGATGCAGGATCCTGGGCAGAAAACGGTTCATCTAGAATAATGATTTCGGGATCGGCTAATAGTATTTTAATTAGTGCAATCCTTTGACGTTCACCGCCGCTAAGGAACATTGCTTTCCGATTCAGTATCTCTTCTGTCAACTGGAATTTATTTAGATATCCCTTTATCCTATCTTCCTTCTTCTCAATATCGCGTAAATTGTTTTTAACTTTTCTGAATGGATTTAATAACTCTTCGCTGTTTTGGAATAGCATCTGAACAGGGCTTACACGAGTTTTTTCTGACTCAAAAAATCTTTCGATTTTTCCATCATCAGGTTTTAGTATTCCTTGTATTATTTTGGCGAGAGTTGATTTTCCGCTGCCGGAAAATCCAGTAATTCCAATTACTTCCTTCTCATAAATATCAAGGGAAATATTCTTTAGAGAAAACTTTTTGTCCGAAACATTTTTCCCGGCTTCCGGGTAGGTGTATGAAATGTTTTTTAACGAAATAATTTTTTTCATTTGTTCACAGCGGCTTAAGTTTTTTCTCATCTATCACGTATATTGAATCCGAGATTGATTTAGCAAAACTATCATTTTGTGTCACTGTTATTGTCGATAAACTTTCTTTCTCTTTATACTGCAATAGTATATTTTTAAGTAGATTTGAACTATATAAGTCAAGAGCGGAAGTTGGTTCGTCTAATAGAAGTATGTTAGGCAGACTCGAAATTGCCGATGCAATTGCAAATCTCTGCGCCATTCCTGAACTAAGCTCCCAAATAAATTTTTTAGATAGAACATTCATTTCAGGCAAATCAAAATATTGAATTAAATCTTCAAAAATTTTGTGATCAGTTTTGTCGTTCTCAATAATCTGTTTGACATTATGCTGTGGATTGAAACTATTGATACTGTCCTGAAATACAATTTTGATTTTTTGCTTTAATTCTAAGGCAGCCTTAGTATCATCGTATAAATTTATTTCATCATAAAACACTTTACCGTCTACCTCGACTTGCTTGGAAAATTTATTACTGAATAGTGAATTTAACAAAGTAGTTTTACCAGTACCGTTTTTGCCGAGTATGGAAATAAATTCCCCGGCTTTAACTTTGAAAAAGATATTCTCAAGTAAAACCTTACGGGAATTTTTATCATTAATTTTTATTGATTTTATATCGACGATCAGCATAATTGGTAAAATAAGATTTTTATATGTAAAAAATCCCTTTTTTGCCTATTTTATTACTGCTTGCAAATAGAAATCAATCATAAAAAAGGTAAAGAAAATTGAAAAAAAAGATATTAGTTTTTTTAGTCGCACCCGTTTTATTTTTATTCCCATCTTGCACTTCCGACAATGAAGAAAATGACAGAGATGAAGTCGTAATCGCAATTTCAAGTTCTCCTCAATCTTTAAACCCGATGTACATTTTTGATATTAACGAAGGAATTATAACGGAATTACTATTCCCCGGAATTTTTCTATACGATTGGAATGAATTAACGTCCGAACTTGATCCAATTCCGGTTCTGGTTGAAAATTGGGAATGGAATATCGACTCAAATTTTGTTGTACTTAAATTTTTTGACGATTTGAAATGGACGGATGGAAGGAAAATATCAGTTCACGATTATATTTTTAGTTATCATCTCTATTCCGATCCATCCGCGCAAAGCAGATTTTACGGCAGCTTTCAAGATTTTAATCTTAATGATGATCTCAGTATAAATTTGGCTGAAACATTCACTGTTATCGATTCTGTAACATTGAAGATTAAATTTGCGATAGGCAGTAACCCTTCAAAATTTTCAATTGATCTGCCCGTTCTCCCCAAACACGTTTTCGAGAAATTTCCCAAAGAGCAACTTTCTCAGTTGAAAGATGAAATTGGAAAAGTTACATCAGGTCCGTTCAAGCTGAAGGAATGGAAACAAAATCAATCAATAAGTCTTGTTAAGAACGAAAACAGCAAGCTCTATACTCAAAATAATTTAGACGAAATAATATTTGCAGTTGTAAATAATTATACTAGCAGTATATCAATGCTTAAAACCGGAGAAGTTGATTTTGTGTGGGATTTAAGAAGTGATGATGCAATCGATTTACGTAATTATGAGAATCTTGTGATTGATGCTGTAAGGGGAAGAGACTATGATTATATAGCATGGAACAACATTGATCCGGGAAAATATGTTGATGGAAAGATCATTCCACATAAACTTTTTGGAAGTCCGTCGGTTAGGCGAGCACTTACTATGGCAGTGGATAGAAAAATAATTGTTGATGAATATCTTAATGGATTTGGTCAAATTTGCAATTCTCCAATATCCCCGATTTTTAGTCAATATTATCTTGATGCTTCCGATTCGCTTAATTACAATCCTTCACTAGCTAAACAAATTCTCACTAACAAAGGATGGAAGAGAGGCAGCGACGGTATTCTTGAGAAGGACGGAATTAGATTTTCATTCGTGTTAAATTATCCTTCGGGAAATCCTTTGAGAGAATATACTGCTTCACTTATTAAAAATAATCTGGCTGCAATTGGAATTGAAGTTAAACTGGAAAGCAACGAGCCAAATATTTTCTTCGATAGAATGTTTGCAAAGGAATTTGATGCGTGGCTTGCTGGATGGGTTGTTCAAATACCTTTGGAATTAGAGCAGTACTGGGGTTCGGATCTTGAAAAAAACTTCGCAAACGTTGCAAGTTATCAAAACCCGGTTATTGATGAACTTATAGAAAACATAAAAAATAATGATGAGCTGGTTAACTCGATGAAATCATTTCAGCTTCAGATGCTGAAAAACCCGCCCTTAACTTTTTTGTTTTGGATTGAAAATATAGCAGCTTATAATAATCGAATAAAACATGTTGACGTCAATCCTTTAGGTCCAATGCAGAAAGCATGGCAGTGGGATCTATAATTTATGCCGATGAAAAAGAATATTTCTTATATTTTTTTGAAGCGTTTTTTGTCTTCAATTATACTGTTGTTTGTGCTTCTATCTCTAGTGTTCATCTTGGTAAGGCTGGCTCCCGGCGATCCCATATTAAGGTATATCTCACCAGAATTAAGCCAAGATCTGAGACAGGAAATTATTGAACAATTTGCGCTCAATCGCCCACTTATTGAGCAGTACTATAATTTTTTAATCAATCTTTTTAATGGTGATTTTGGAACTTCTTTTATATTTAGAGATTCGGTAATGTTAGTAATTTTATCACATCTTCCCATTACATTTTTTTTAGCAACGGCAGCAATAATTCTTCAGTTTATTTTTTCGATACTAATTACCTTCCTAATTTTCAAGAGAGATAAGAAAGGTTCAACTTTTATTGAGACATTGATGTTGATCGTTTATTCACTTCCTTCTTTCGTTATAGCAATATTTCTTGTTGTATTGTTTTCAGTTTGGCTGGGTGTATTACCTACAGGCGGATTAACCTCTTCAAATTTTTCTTCACTTAGTGAATTCGGGAAAATTTTTGATTTAGCAAAACACCTTGTGCTTCCCGTTATAACGATTTCACTTCCAGGTATTATTGTTTACACAAAATATCTAACAGATGAAGTAAGCAATACCGCAACAAAAAATTTCGTTCTAAAGCTTCGTTTGGAAGGGAAAAGTCCGAATAAGATATATTGGAAGAACATACTTCGAAATTCCATCGGTCCACTGATCACAATTTCCGGAGTTGAATTCGGGATGCTATTGGGAGGCGCACTCATCACCGAAGTTGTTTTTTCAATTCCGGGTTTTGGACAACTTTCAGTAAATGCGGTATTGAATAGGGATTATCCTCTCGTAACGGGCACTGTTTTATTCTCGGCATTATTCGTGATTCTATCTAATTTGTTTGCTGACCTTATAAGATTAATAATCGATAAAACTTATTATAAATCATTCCTGTCAAATGAAAAAAATTAACTTGTTCGGTTTCAGTTTATTGATAATTACATTCATTGTAATTATTAGATTTGATCGTTTAATCAGTATCATTGATTTGACAATTAAATTCTTTGAACTGTGTTTAATAAGTATTGACAACGCACAAGAACAATTAAACTTTATGATGCTCGAACTCTTTTTCGTACCGATTATTTTTCTGGGAAGTATTTTTATCCTTTTTAAGTACAAATCAATACTTGTGAATTTACGATTAAATTTTACAACACTCTTTTCGATAATACTTTTTGCGGCTGTGATTTTTTCTCCGTTATTGATTACGCAAAACCCCGGAAAAATTAATAACCTAAGGGTAGCTAAATTATTGCCGCCTTTTAGCAATAAGATGCTGGTTGAAATAACACAAAAAACAGAAGTAAGTAGTTTCGAGAAACTTAAAAACAAATTTACGTCTGAGTTTGAAACTGAGTTTATGTTTTTAGCTGATTCAATTAATCAAAATGAATATTTAGTTTATCAAAAGAATAATGTGATTAATTTGAAAGAAAGATCAGATATGCAAGAATCTGAGATAAAAGTTAGTTCATTATATTTTATTCTTGGAACGGATGAACTTGGTCGCGATGTCTTTTCGAGATTGATATACGGGCTTCGCTTTTCAATTTTCATTGCTGTTGTAAGTGTGTTAATAGCGGTTATGATAGCCGGAACGATTGGTTTTTTCTCTGGGTTCTATTCTGGAGTTGTGGGGGATTTCTTTAATAAAATAATTGACATTTTTCTTGCATTTCCAACTGTATTCCTGATCATTATTCTTCTTGCACTTTTCGGAAATTCACTGGCATTATTAATTATGATTTTGGGAATAACAGGGTGGATGACTTTAGCAAAAATAATTAGAAGTGAAATATTAATATCAAAAAGAAAGGATTTTATAACTGCTGATTTGTTTCTTGGTTATTCTAAATTACGTTTATTCTTTTTTGAATTGCTTCCTGCAATTTTGCCTCCGGTTATAGTCAATATAATATTTTTGTTTGTGGGGATAATAATCGTGGAATCATCACTTTCATTTTTAGGATTAGGTGTGCAGAATGAATTTGTTACAATCGGAGGGATGATTAATGATGGACAAAAGGTTATGTCAAATTCCTGGTGGGTAATCACCTTTCCCTGTATTGTGCTTGTAATGTGTCTTTTAGTAGTAAATTCAATAGGAAGATATTTGGAACAAAAAGTAAATCCGAAGTTGGAAAAATGATCAATAGACGATATAAAATAATAGAAAGAACCGGTATCGGCAGAAGTGAAATATTTCTATGCCATGATACTGAAAACCAGGACCAAAAATGTGTTCTTAAGATTTTACCTTCGACAGCAGATATCAAAGAAACAAATGCCTTCAGAGAAGAATTCCTCACATTAAATCGATTGAAACACAAGAATATTGTCAAAGTTTACAGTTATGATTCTGTAATTGAGAATGATAATCTAAAATTAAGCGATACGATCGGGATCGGAAGCAAATTTTACGTAATGGAATATCTCCAAGGAATAACTCTAAATCAAATTGGGGATTCGCTTTCGGAAAATAAAATAGTTGAAATTATTAAACAGATTGCATTAGTATTAAATTATCTGCATTCGTTCAATATAATTTACCATGATCTGAAACTTGAGAACATTATTCTGCTTAACTTGGACGAAAGTTATGAAATTAAACTTATCGACTTTGGGTTGGTGCAAAATTTTAACGACAAAGATTCATCTCTGCGAAAAGGTACAATAGAATATATGGCCCCTGAACTGCTGGGCACCGATGATTATGATTATCGTATTGATTTTTATGCATTAGGTGTAATTTTATACTGGTTTATTTATCGCAAATTTCCATTTGAAGGGGATTCGCATCTTTCAATAATAAATGCTCATCTCGAAAGTGATCCTGATTTTCCTGCATCAGAATTTTCAGAGGAAATAATCAACATCACTAAAAAACTTCTCTCTAAAAACAAGGATGAGAGATATAGTTCTGCTATTGAATTACTTATTGACTTGGGCGAAAATTCTGATCAATTTTTAAACGATTTTTCAATTCCGAAGGTGTTTGTCTCAAACAGTATTGCTTATTCGATCGTTCAAGATCAAATGAAACGACAACGGGACGAACATACACTTGTTATTACCGGTGGACAGGGTACCGGGAAAACTACATTGGTGGAAGAGGTTTATTATCACTATAAAAATGTAATATTAATTCGAAAAAGTGATTTTAAAAAGACTAAAAGTTTCTGGGAAATTATTCTTAATAAAATTATTTATACGCAATTTGTTTTCCACAATTTAAAGGGTGATCTTCTTAAACAAATCATTAGTTTCCGGAATAAACCGATTGCTTCTCTTAAAGATGAATTGAAAACCATTATAAGTAATATATGTCAGAAAAATAAATTTGTTCTTATAATTGACGATTTTAATCTTCTCGATCCCGCTATAATTGAGTTCTTTCTAGAGATAGCACCAATTTTAACTATAAATGAAATAGTTCTTATTTTAACCGAAAACTCAAACTATCCATCAAGAACAAATACACTGAAACAAAAAATTGAACGCACACTTCAACCTTTTACACACGATCAAGTAAGTTCTTATATCAATAGAACTTTTTCAGAAAAATTTGAACGTGAAATTTTGATAGAAATTGTTGAAAATTATACAGACTGTGTTCCGGGAAATATTGACTTACTTTTAAACAACCTGGTGTTTCTGAAAGCATTTCAACCACAAGATGAGAAAATTTTCATAAATCTATCAGATGATTCGAAAATTTTGCTCGACCAACATGTACAAGATATTAACAAATTAAAATTAAAGAGCCTTTCGAAAGAAGCAGAAAAAATTTCAAAAATGATATCACTTTTTGAGGTCAATATGACAGTTGGAGATCTGTCTTATCTGGCTGAACAAGAAGATACTGAAATCAAATGGGTTATTCATGAACTTGAAAAAAATAACATTATCAGAGTGAACAATCAGAATGAAATAAGTTTTACTTCAAGATCATTAAAGGAAAATATTTTTTCATCGTGTGAGGATATGGAACTTATTGAAACAATTGCAGAAAAGTTGTCATGTTCTGATTCGCACAACATTGCAAATAATGAGATCGCAAGATTGTTCGAAAAGGTAGGAAATTATTACAAAAGTTTTGAAACTCTGAGAAAAGAATACAAACTTGCAGAATCGCTGAAAACATACGGCTACCAACTCGAACTGTTAGAACATATTATTTCACTTCCATTGGATTCAGAGATAATCATTCAGAATAAATTTAATTTGATAGATGTCAACATAATACTAGGCAATTTCAATCGTGCAATTCAATTATTGAGTGAGATGGATAACTTGCCGCTATCCGAAGTCGAAAAACAGAAATGCAGTATATATAGGGCACAAGCTTTGATGGGAACCGCAGATTATGGAAACGCTAAAAATATTTATGAATCTCTCGAAAAATCGGATCAAAATTTAATAAGTGAAAATACAATAAAATATGAAATAGCCTCTGCAAAACTTTATCTTCACGAACCCAGCACTGCAGAAAAATTATGTAGCAAAATTTTGGAATCTCCCCATACAGAAGCAAATCTTAGGGCAAAAACTTTCAATTTGTTGGGAATGATCAAATACGAAACGAATGCTCTGGACGAAGCCATCAAATATTTTAAAGAAAGCTTAGAGATTTATATAAAAGAAAGAGACAACTTAAATGCTACAAAAGCAGAAAAGAATATAGGTAATATTTATTCGGCAAAAGGAGATAAGGCCAAAGCAAAATATCATTGGGACAGAGCCAGACAGAAGAATAAACTTGTCGGCAGTCTAGAAGAAGAAGCGTTTATACTTATGAATTATGGCAATTATTATTATGACAAGCTTGATTTAGACGCGGCGATCGAAAATTATTCCCAATCATTAACAATTTTATCTAATCTCGGAAGACATTCAGGTCGAGAAATCGTTCTTGCTAATTTGGCTGAAGCTTATCTTCTTGCTTGTGAGTACGATAAAGCGATCAAAATCTTGAACGAAGCGGAAGAAATGCTAAGTACGTCGGGAACAGATAAATCAGAATTAAGGAGAGTTTATTTTTTGTTCGGACTTGTTTACTACAATTTGTCATCCGAAAAAATGTTAAAAAATGTAATTCAGTTTCTCAGAGATCAAACAGCTTCAGATTTCAAAGATAACGATTTATTTTTAATGATTGAATATCTAAATTCACTTTTAAAGATTCTATCCAGAGATCCACTTGATTTAATTCTTCTTTCCAAAAACCTACACATTTGTCTAGATGAAAAAAATGATGATCTTTTTAAAAGATATACATTTTTGTATGCTGAAACATCTATAGAAATCAATAATCTCAATAACGCTTATGAAGCATTAAACTACGGACTTTTCAATGATCTAGTTCAGGACAATCCTTATGACGAAGCTTATAAAAAATATTTATTGGGCAAAATTTCGAAACTGTCGAACGGACAAACATTCAAATCTCATATTGATTATCTCGAGGCTGCCTATAGCTTTATAAGCGAGTGCAGTATAACGGAATTAACCTGGAAAATTACTTTTGCTCTTGCGGAAAGTTTCGCCGAGAGGGGCAACCTTACCAAAGCTCAAAACTACATAAATCTCACAAAATCTTTGCTCGATCATCTTTCCATGAACATTAAAAATATTGAAAATCGTTCCAATTATCTTGAAAACAGAGAACGAAGGAGAGTGATAAAAATGCTAGATAATTGGAGTACTATAATAAAGTGAGCTTCAGAAAGTTAAATATTTTACACATTTCTGATTACGATGACAATGTAGTCATTAATATGGCTGTGAAACGTTTGGAGGCTGAAGATATCTCGATTGAATTCGGAACTGCAAAATCAATTCTTGAGCAGGATGCTGATATTTATATCGTTGGGATTGATAAAATTGATAATCAAATTTATGAAGATCTAAAAAAGAAATCCGAGCGGCTCAGTGTGAAATATATTTTTTATACGAAGTCCGAAGATATTAGAGTTGCGACAACATTCAGTCGGCAGAATTTAACAAATCTCTTTTTGATTCCCTTCGAATTGCAAAAATTCAAGAGCTACCTTGAAGAATCAGTAAAAGGATTTGAAAAACCGACAGTAACTAAGGATATATCCGAAGCTCATATACGCAGCGCAATTATTGGATCGTCATCGATAATGATGGAGAAAATTCTGATTGCTGAAAAAATCGCCGCTAGTCCGAGTGTAAATATTCTCATAACAGGTGAAACAGGCACAGGAAAAGGTTTAATTGCGAAATTAATTCACGAAACTGGTCCAAATGCACAAGATCCATTTTTAGATATTAACTGTTCAGCGATTCCGATAAACCTGCTGGAATCGGAATTATTTGGTTATGAAAAGGGTGCCTTCACCGATGCCCGTACACAGAAGCTGGGTCTTTTCGAACTTGCAGGGAATGGAACAATTTTTTTGGATGAAATAGGCGACCTTGATTTTGAGGTTCAAGCTAAACTGCTGCGAGCTATCGATAACAGAATTATAAGAAGACTTGGGGGCATAGAAGATATTCCAGTGAAAGCTCGAATAATTGCCGCTACAAATCGTAATCTATTAAAGTTAGTGAAGGAAAATAAATTTAGAGAAGATCTTTACCATAGATTAAGTGTAATAACAATTGAAGTTCCACCTCTTTCCGAAAGAGGGGAGGATGCTTTGGAAATAGCTGAATATTATATTAAATCAACTGCAGCTGCATTGGATAAGAAATGTCCTCAACTTACCGACGAAGTAAAAGAATTTATAAAATTATATCCTTGGCCCGGTAATATTAGAGAATTAAAAAACGCAGTTGAAAGATCTCTGCTTCTTCTTGAAGGGAACATCATACAAAAAAAAGACTTCTTTGTTGATTACACTAAGAAGATAAAAGAACTTGAATTAACAAAATCAAGAACCAAAAATATCTCACTCGAAATTGATCCGGAATCAGCCGAATTGCAAGCTGTTATAAAAGAATACTGTAAAACCATCCTTGAAAAGTTTGATAATAACAAATCAAAAACTGCGTCATTCCTTAAAATTTCACGCCCAAGACTCGATAGAATACTAAACGATACTGAAAAATAGAGCTGTAACGATTTATTACAACTAATTCAATTGCAACAAAATGTTGCAGTATATTTTACTACTGTTTCATTTTTCCGCAGTAAAAATCAACATTTTTATCGAAAAATCAAATGGCATCTAAACTGATTAAATAATACCAACTATCAACAAATTGGGTGGTATTATGAAGAAGATTTTCGGTATAGCAATAATTGCCATATCCTCCCTAAACCTTTTTGCGCAAATAGAGGTCGCTCATAGATACCGTGTTGAGCCTGCGCAAATAGGGATCATGGATAATCAAGTTGAAATGCATCAGGCAGAACAGTGGGTCGATCGGCTGTTGTTCGTTTCAAAGTCTGATGCTCA
>JAGFIY010000060.1 GCA_024103215.1 Melioribacteraceae bacterium
AATACGACGAAAAATAGATATTGAAAAGAAGAATAAATTGTGTTAGATTTTGTGTCCTAAAAATGCTGGTGTAGCTCAATTGGCAGAGCAGCTGATTTGTAATCAGCAGGTTGCGGGTTCGAGTCCCATCACCAGCTCAAGAACCCCCGATTTTTTATAAAGAGTCGGGGTTTTTTATTTTCTATTGATAGTTTGTTCATATCAAACAATTTTAACTATACGAATATATCCAATTATTAAGTGAAGCAAAAATGCTTTGAATTAATGAGGTGATTGAGATTAACGGAGGAATAAAAAAGAGGCTGTACTTAAATTTTTATTCAACTAAAAATATAATTTTTAGTTGTTGTAGTACAGCCTCAAGTAATTATCTTACTTCATAACTTGGAGGAGCAACTTGAGGAGATGGTCTGTTCCTCAACTCCTGCATAAGAACTTCAACAGCTTTCATAAGCTGCGGGTCGGTACCGGAAGCCATAATTGTCGGATCTTCCACTACCTCAATATCGGGATCGACACCATGACCTTCCTTAAACCAAGTTCCATCCGGATTATACATTCTGAAGGTTGGAACAGTAACCGAACCACCGTCAATCAATTGCGGGGAGCCTGTAATTCCAATCAGTCCACCCCAAGTTCGGGTTCCGATTAATTTACCCAATCCGGCTTTTCTAAAATAGTCCGGGAAAGCATCACCGCCTGATCCGCTCCAGCCGTTAATTAACATAGCTTTAACGCCGAAGTGAGCAACCGGAGGCCATTGCCATGTTTTACCGTCTCTGACTGCCCAGAAAGCAAGCGGTTTTCTATCGAGCAGTTCGATAAATCTATCGGGAATTTGTCCGCCGCTGTTAAATCTTTCATCAATTACAAGGCCTTCTTTATCCTGCTGTGCGTAAAATTGACGAACCAATTCATTTTGTCCATCGACTCCCGTGCTACGTACATACACGTACCCTAATTTTCCACCACTTAATTCATCTACATATTTTCTATTATTTTCAATCCAGGCCAGATGACGCAGACGGCTTTCATCATTCATGGTTTTAACAATTATTTTTCTCGAACCATCTAATGAAGCTTTATCGTTCACAGTCAATTCAACAGTTTTACCGGCAAGTCCGGCAAAAGCAGAATAAGGTTCAACCTCTGAGTTCAATTCAATACCATTGACTGCGAGAATATAGTCGCCTTTTTTTACTTTTAAATCTGTAGCAGCAAGCGGAGATCGTGCTTCGGCATCCCATTCGGCACCGCTTATAATTTCGGCTATTCTATATCTTCCGTTTTCAAGTGACCAATCAATTCCCAGTAATCCAACGTTTTGTCTTTCCGGTGACTCGAGATCCCCACCTCCCCTATAAGTATGAGAAGCACTCAATTCTGCAATCATTTCACCGATTAAGAAGTTAAGATCCGTTCTTGTTGCACAGTATTTAACAAGATTGCCATACTGTTCCCTTATTTTTTCCCAATCAACTCCATGCATATTAGGGTCATAGAACATATCGCGTTCAAGTCTCCAAGCATCAGTAAATATCTGCATCCATTCTTCCATGGGGTTAATAATTACTTCTAGATCATTTGTCGGAATTGCATCTTTAAGCTTTTGCCCGGGTTTTGGTTCAATTATATAATATGAACCTTTATCTCCAACAAGAATTTTATTACCGTCGGCAGTTAATTCAAAGAAGGAAACATTATCTGCAATAGTTTTTTCTTCGCGTTCTTCAAAATCATAGTATTTTAGTGGTCTTTCCTTTGCTTCTGATCCTGAGTTCGGAAATTTGTGGAAAATCAACTTGCCTTTTAGTGCACCAAGAGAACCAAAATTTCCCGCATCGATAGGTAGAATTACAACACGCGATTCGAATCCATCGAAATCAATTTTTACTGATTTTTCCTCCTTCTTTTCATCTTCCCCGGATTTTTTCTCGTCTTTCTTTTCCTTATCATCTTCTTTTTTCACTTCCGTTTGATCGTTTTTGGGAGCAATCGGTGAAGGAATATCAGCCGTCAGAGGAACCGCTGCTAATTGGGTTGCATTTGAATAAATCCACGAATTATCAAAGTTGGAGTATGCAGGCAAGAACGATCTTAATGTTTGGTAGTACAAATATTTCCCTTCGGGATCAAAAACCGGATCGGAGTCACTATAAAATCCCGAAGTAACTTGATGCAATTTGCTGTCTTCTGTATCATAGATAAACACGGCATTCTGTCTGTTATCTAATCCTCTGTCATATGTTATGTAACGGCTGTCTGAAGACCAGTTAACTTTAAAAGCCTGCAGCGAACCATGGTATTTATAAAGTGCTCTATCGATATCGATAAGTTTATCTTTGTCCAAATCGTAATATCTGATTCTCATTGCGTTATCTATGAATACTATTTTCTTTGAGTTGGGCGACCAGTAAAGATTGTATTTATACTTTTCACCTGTAGATGTTACTTTCTTTTCGTTGTTAATATCATTCATATTCTTTAACATTAGTTCGTATTCACCTGATTTATCGCTCCAGTATGCGATATATTCTCCGTCAGGCGACCAGGAAGGATATCTTTCTGCCGCACCGCTTGAATTTGTTAAGTTATAAATTACTCCATCCTTTGCCGGAACTGAGAACACTTCCCCCCGTGCTTCGACTGTAACTCTTTTGCCGTCGGGCGAAGGAGTTAATGAGGCTACACTTTTTCCAACTTTTTTTGTTTCGGGCAGCAGTGTCAACTGGTCGCTGATTATTTTAATCTGAACCTCTTTATAGCTTTCATCAGTAAGATTTAATAAATATATTTTACCACCGGCTTGAAACACAATTTCTTCGGGTCCGATGGAAGGAAAATGAATATCAAAATCCTTAAACTTTGTTACCTGCTTTGTTGAACTGTCCTCAGTATTATAAACCCAAATATTGAATCGCTTTTCCTCTCCCCTGTCTGAAAGGAAATATACTTTTTTACCATGCCACATTGGAAGTTCATCATTAGCAATATGATTGCTTATGTTTTTTGATTCATTGGTTTTTAAGTTGAAAAGCCAGATATCCGCTGCTGTTCCGCCCCGGTACCTTTTCCATGTTCTGAAAAGTCTTGTGGTAAAAGTATAAGCAAGCAACTCGCCGTCTTCAGAAATTGCACCGAATTCACCAAATGGAACAGGAAGTTTCTCGGCAATTCCGCTGTTTGCATCAATTGTATAAAGCTGACTAAACCTCTGCCTTCCGCTTTCCCTCGAGGATGAAAACAAGATTTTTGAACCATTGCTGGTCCAATCTTGAATCCTGTCACTATACGGATGATATGTAACTCTAGTTGGAATTCCTCCTCCAACAGGAATTGTGTACACGTCAACATTTCCGTCATAATTTCCGCTGAATGCAATCGTACTTCCGTCGGGAGAAAACTTGGGTAAAACTTCCTCTCCCACCGGGGAACTCAATTTAACTGCCGTTCCCCCGTTTTTATCCACAACCCAGATATCTCCCGCATAATAAAATGCGATTTTATCATTGGATACATCAGGAAATTGAAACAGTCTCGCGTCAATCTGCGAAAAGATGTTGGTACTTAAACCAAATAGAAATAACAAGTAAATTATTTTTTTCACTACTTCCCCTCCGTGAATTGTTGTTGAAAAATTATCTAAAAGGTGCATAATATAAAAGACGTTTTAACGGCTGATTTGTTACTCAACTTTAATATTATTTTTCATAATATTTTACTAATTTTATAACAAATGGATCAGCGGTGAAATTTTGGAAAAACGATTGACATTTATCTTAAACTCGACAGTTATAAATGAAGAAATAAATCCTTCCCTCCCTCTATTAGATTTCATTCGTAAAGAAAAACATTTAACCGGCACAAAGGAAGTTTGTAAAGAAGGAGACTGCGGCGCGTGCACAGTTTTATTGGGCGAACTTGTTGACGGAAAAGTAAAATACAAAACAGTTACTTCGTGTATTTATCCTGTTGGGAATTGTCAAGGTAAACACATTGTAACTATTGAGGGATTAAACAAATCGGAACTGTTGCTTCAACAAAAGATGTTTGCAGATGAGTATGCTTCCCAATGCGGTTTCTGTACACCCGGATTTATTATGTCATTCTCGGCGTATCTTCTTAGCAACTCAAAGTATTCGCACGATGGAGCGATTAACGCTATTGCCGGAAATATTTGCAGATGCACGGGTTATCATTCAATTATTCGTGCGATTGATAAAGTTATTGCTGAACTCAAAGATGCAAATGAATCAAATCATATTTCA
>JAGFIY010000071.1 GCA_024103215.1 Melioribacteraceae bacterium
ATAAACCGGGTGAGTACGGCTTTCAATGCGGTATGGGTATGTTGAAAGGAAAACTTATTGTGCGCTGAAAATTGTATTCATTGATAACCTGAAGAAATAACATTTCTCTAAGCGTTCCGTCAATAAAAAAATGAACCGTTTTAGAATTTATTGCATCGTACTAAATAGATGGGATAATAAGTCCATTTAGAAAAAACAAAATAAAAATTAACAACAAAGAGGTAAAAAATGTATTATAAAAAACTAACCACAGTATTAGCAATCTTAATCACATTAGCATTTACACTTAATGTTTCTGCTCAGCACAATAATTCAGGAAATACGCAGCAGCATATGCAAAATATGAATATGCAGAATATGCAAATGCAGAACATGAATATGCAGCAAATGAACGACCATATTAATAAACTGCAAACAATGACTGATGATATGATGCAGCAAATGAATTCCGGTAAGATGGGAAATCAAGAGATGAATCAAAACAATATGAATAATATGCATAATGGAAATATGATGCAGTCAATGGAAAGCATGAATTCGATGACCGGGCATATGAAAGGTTTAATTGAAAACATGGATAAAGTAATGCAGAACGAAGAGTTAATGCATAATGAAGATATGAAGAATACGATGAACGATATGATGAAAAATATGAATATGCTCATGAATGACTACGAGAAAGTTCTTAAGAATATTAATAACATTGAAAATTGACAGGAAGTTTGATGATACAACGAAAGGAAATTAAAAAAATCACTCTGATAACACTCTGCTTACTTTTGGTAAGCAACGTGTCATTCGCCCAGGGGAAATGGACTGCCTCAACGAGTTTGCAGATGAACAGCGGTAATTATTTTTTCGATACACATATGCAGACATATTATCTCTACGGCGGTTTAGGATATCAAACCGATGACTGGGGTATATCCGCAAACATCCCGGTGATTGCAAGCGACGGCGGTTCGGTTTCTCAACTGGGTAATACTTTTATTCCAACTCAAAATGAAATGCACGGCAGCAATGAAGACCCGTCAAACGACTCTCATGGCGGAATGATGGGATCCGGTTTTTTATCCGATAAGGAAATTTCGATAGGCGATCTTTACTTAAATGGGAAATACAATCTAACAAATCAACGTAATTCTATTTTTGATTTATATCTTAACGGTTATGTTAAAGTTCCCTTTGCCGATGAAAGTAACGGACTCGGAACCGGTAAATTCGATTACAGCCTTTCGATGGGATTAAGAAAAAATATAGAATCATTTATGATTTTTGCCGAATTAGGTTACTTGGTACTGGGAGATGCTCAAGAAATAAATTATAATAATCCTTTAACTTACAATGTAGGCGTAGGAACATTTTTTACAAATCAAAATTTTGGACTTCTTCTTTCGTACAGCGGTTACTCGAAAGTGATTGACGGTTATGCCGCCCCTGCGCAAGTATCGTTGGGAATTATGCTGAATTCTTCTCACATGATGGGGTATAATATTTTCGTATCAAAAGGATTATCCGAGCTTAATCCGGATTATACCCTCTCCGGCGGTATGCATTTTAATTTTTAAAATGGAAAAAATGATATAAGATAGTCTTTGTAAAATAAAATTGGATATTATGTTAGCCGAAAAGATGAATAACTTTGTTCAACACATTTATAAAAAACGAGCGAAGAGATATGACTTAACTGCTCAACTTTATTATTTATTCGGTTTTAGAGAATGGGCTTATCGTAAAAAAGCCGTTAAAAAATTAGGACTAAAAGAGGGCGATACAGTTGTTGAAATTGGGTGTGGAACAGGTTTGAACTTTTCTCTAATTCAGAAAATAATTGGGGAAAACGGAAAAATCATTGGTGTGGATATTACGAAAGAAATGTTAAATGAAGCTGAAAAGAGAGTAAAAGAAAACAACTGGAAAAATGTTGAACTCATTAATGCTGATGCTGCAGAATTTGTACCTTCGGATAGTGTTGACGGTATAATTACTTCATTTGCTATATCGTTATCCCCAAATCTTGAAACCATACTTGAAAATTACTTCGATATATTAAAACCGGGTTCAAATTTTGTTGTGTTGGATCTTAAAATGCCCGGTAATTTCTGGGGTAGGTTTAAGTTTTTATTTCTCCCCTTTGTAAAGCCCTTCGCAGTTACCGATTATCATCTCGAAACCAAACCATGGATGACAATAATTCGCTTTTTTAACAAGAGTTTGTATAATGTTAACAGAGCGGAGTTATTCGTCGGATATGCGTACATCATTTCCGGCATTAAACAATAAGACTATTTGGTCTATTTTATTGCATATTTACAAATAAGTAAGGAGGATTCGACATGTTTCACGACGGATTTATGGGTGGAGGAATGTGGTTCGGTTGGCTATTCTGGATTGTTATAATCGGCTTAGTAATTTTTTTGATAGTTAGATTAACAAATCAAAAGACTGGCAGTCAAAATATTCAATCGAATGAAAACCCGCTTGATGTATTAAAGAAGAGATACGCACGCGGCGAGATCACAAAAGAAGAATTCGAAAGTATGAAAAAAGACTTGCAATAATTTTCTTTATCAATATGATGATAATATTTAATTCATATTATGATTGATAATAAGAAAACAGAAAAGATAAAAAATCGGTACAACAGAATTTCAAAATTGTATGATCTCGTTGAAAAACCGATGGAAAATATGTTTTCTAAACACCGGAAAGAAATGCTTAAAGATGCATATGGGAATGTGTTGGAAGTCGGTGCCGGAACAGGTAAGAATTTTAAATATTACCCAGGCAGTGTTGAAGTTACTGCTATCGATTTCAGTCCCAAGATGGTTAAGATTGCATCGGAGAAAGCAAAAGACCTTAAGAATATAAAAGATGTTCTGGAAATGAATGTGGAGAATATGACTTTCGCTGATAACACATTTGATACGGTTGTAACTTCATGTGTATTCTGTTCTGTACCCCACCCTGTAAAAGTGTTGAAAGAAATCAAACGGGTATGTAAAAATGGTGGTAAAGTTTTAATGCTCGAACATGTAAAAAGCAATAAACCGGTTCTTGCCCCGTTTATGGATATTTTAAATCCTGTTCCTTTTCATCTATATGGTGCAAATATCAAT
Organism: Melioribacteraceae bacterium; assembly: GCA_024103215.1. Classification (GTDB taxonomy): domain Bacteria; phylum Bacteroidota; class Ignavibacteria; order Ignavibacteriales; family Melioribacteraceae; genus JAGFIY01. Next base: position 3,120 of record JAGFIY010000071.1, read on the forward strand.
CGCGATACTGTTGATAATCTTCGTAAAGCAGGTTTCAAAAACATCTTTGTTGAAGACCTTTGGTTAGATATATTGAAACTAATAACAATTAGAAATGATAAGTAGGAATTAAAATGAACACCTCAAAGATTACGAGAAAAAATTTTCTCAAAGTAACGTGCGGAACATCCGCATTAATGTTTCTTCCTGGTTTCTTTTTAAATTCATGCGAGAATGACGCTGCTCCGAACCGGGAAGCAGACCCCAGCTTTATCCCCGATATTGAATTTGAATTGACCGCGCATCGTTCCGATGTATCAATATTGCCCGGCGCTAAAACTAAAGTTTGGAAATATAGCGGTAAGGTAATAAGCGGCAGAAAGGATGCTCTTCAAACATTAGACGATAATTATCTCGGACCAATCTTCCGCGTTAAAACCGGCGATAAAATAAGAGTCCGTTTTAAAAGTGAGCTTGATGAAATTACAATTGTTCATTGGCATGGCTTGCATGTTCCGGAAGAAATGGACGGTCATCCGAAATATGTTATTGAACATGGCGAAAAATATGTATATGAATTTGAAGTTAAAGACCGCGCGGGAACGTATTGGTTTCATCCCCATCCCCACGAACTTACGGGTCCGCAGGTTTACAGTGGTTTAGCCGGTCTATTCATTGTTAGTGATAAAGAAGAGCAAAAATTGAATCTTCCTTCCGGCAAGGATGAAATTCCGATAGTTATTCAGGATAGAATCTTCGATTCCGATAACCAGCTTGTTTATATCAATTCCCCGATGGATAGAATGACAGGCTTTTTAGGAGATCAAATTGTTGCGAACGGCAAGTCCAATTTCTCTTTAGATTTGGATACAAAGGCATACAGGTTACGTTTATTGAACGGCTCAAATTCAAGAATTTACAAATTAGCATGGAGTGACGGTACACCTTTTACCGTAATTGGGACAGACGGCGGATTACTCGAAAAACCGGTTGAAAAAGAGTATCTAACTTTTGGACCAGCCGAAAGATTTGACATCATTGTAGACTTTTCCGATAAAGAACCGGGCGATGAAATTAAATTAATCAGCCTCCCCTTCCCTTCAACAATATCAGGCATGGGTGGAATGATGGATGGCGGAATGATGGGAAGAGGCATGATGGGTGGGAATAGAAATAGCGATCAATCCGTGCCGGATATGGGCTCCAGACTTCAATTACTTTCTATAAATATTAGAAATAAAGTTGCAAGCAGTTTTCGTCTTCCATCAAAGCTATCGACTATTAATTATAATGACCCGAAAAACGCTGTCAATTATAATGATCCGAAAAAATTCGTTTTCGGAATGGGCAGTCATATGCGGTGGACTATAAACAACAGAACTTTCGAAATGAATGAAGTGGCGGATTATGAAAAAGTTAAACTCAATACTTCTGAAGTATGGGAGTTTGTAAACGGTGGCGGCGGAAGAGGAATGATGGGGGGTATGATGGAAATGCCTCACCCGGTTCATATTCACGGTTTACAATTCAAAATAATCGAACGGATCAATGACGGTGGATTTGATGAAACATTCGATTCATTCAAAGAGGGATTTGTTGATGAAGGATGGAAAGATAGTTTTTTGCTGTTACCAGGAACACGAGTAAAAGTTTTACTACGATTTGAAGATTTTACAGGAATGTACTTATATCACTGCCATAATTTAGAACATGAAGATATGGGAATGATGAGAAATTATTTAGTCGAATAATTCTGCGTTTTGAGAAAATATTGAATAACGAAAATAATATCTGCGTGAAAATTAATAGATAAAATCTGAGGCAACAATGACTGATCATAGTGATAAGCATAAACATAATCATAAAAACCATACAAATCATGATGAACCTAAAAGTCACGATCACCATGATCATCATAAACATATGGTAGAAGATTTCAAAAAACGTTTTTGGATTTCATTGATTGTAACTCTACCGATACTAATTCTCTCCCCTCTTATTCAAGAATTTATCGGCATAAAAGACACCTTCAATTTTAAAGGTGATTTGTACGGTCTTTTTGCTTTATCATCGTTTGTGTTTTTCTACGGCGGTTATCCTTTCTTAAAAGGACTTTTTGATGAATTAAAAAAGAAACAACCCGGGATGATGACGCTGATAGCGCTCGCAATTTCGGTCGCTTACTTTTACAGCGCTGCTGTTGTTTTTGGCGTACAAGGCGAGGTGTTTTTCTGGGAGCTTGCAACGCTTATCGATATTATGCTTCTC
>JAGFIY010000093.1 GCA_024103215.1 Melioribacteraceae bacterium
GACGTTAATGGAAAGCTAAGTAAAATAATTATTGCCATCCTCTTCAGTTGACGGATAGGAAAAATCTACCGCTTAATAACACAAACGTTACATCATGATCTTCTTCTTTTCCATTCAGCTAAAAGTTTGAGTTTGGATTTAAGAGAGCAATAATTATTTGAGCTTCGTGCTTAGCTTATTCTTCAAATTCATGGTGAAGATGTAAACATCCATACTGCTCGTTATTTCTATTTAGAGTTCATAATGCTAGTAAAATTATTTCACCTTGATCACTACAAAAGTGATATCATCATTCGGTTCGCCTCCGCCGATCCACTCGGATGCGTTTGATTTTAATCTATTTATTATTTCTTCGGGTTTGCGATCAGCAACTTTCTGAAATTCATTTTGAACTCGTTCGTAACCGTACATTTCCTTTTCTTCGTTAAAGAGTTCGGGAAAGCCGTCACTCATCAAGAATATTGTGTCTCCAACGTTAAGTTCTGTTTCTCTCATTGCATACGGAAATTTTTCGACCGCTCCTAATGGCATTCCTTTTATGGTTATCTCCTCCAACTGCTTAGTTTCATTTCTAAAAAGCAAGGTCGGAGGCATGCCGGCAGCCGACATTCTCATTTTGTTCTGTTGAATTTTTAGCACCGTCATGCACATCGTCAAAAGATGCATATCCATATGTTTAATACATCTTGAAATTTCGCTGAAGGTAAAGAGTATATCGGGATTTGCCGCGTGTGTGCTGAACAAACTTTTTGCAGCTGTTACCATCGTGCCGGCTTTCATTCCGTGACCGGTTGCATCTCCGACTACCACAGTTAGTGTTCCGTCTATTCCAACATGAAAGTCGTAATAATCACCACCGACTTCCGTCGCGGTTTTCATATAAACAGCAATATCCAAATTCGGAAGCACAGGAAGTTTTTTAGGAAGCATGGATAATTGAAGCTGTCTCGCTTCTTCAAGTTCTCGGGATTTTCGTTCGTTCTCGGCTTCGGCAGCTCTTGCTTGAGCTTCTGCCGCAATTGCCCGCAATTCCGCTTCTTGGATTTTTTGACGTTCTCTTTCTTTTCTTAATAATCGATGACGTTGCAGTCGATCGATACCAAATATCAACCCGACAAAAAGAAATCCATAAGCAATGTATGCCAGAGTAGTTCGATACCATGGCGGGGCGATGTTGATCACCAGTGATCTTTCCGAAAAACTGGGGACTCCAAATCCACTGTATGCTTTGATCTTAAGGGTATATTTACCCGGATCGAGGTTAGTGAATGATGCAAAATTTTTATCGGTAAAAATCCAATCCTCGTTGAATCCTTCTAATTTATAACTCACTCTATTTTTTGATGGTCGCGAAAAATGAAGAGACGAAAACTCGAAAGAGACATCATTTTGAACATAAGATAAATCCAATTGGTCAATTTCATAAATTGATTTATTTAATTTAATTTCAGAGTCAGCATCAATAACTGATTTATCTGAAATATTAATATTCGAAATTACCGGAATTGGTTCGCTAGTGTTTTCCGAACTCGGGAAAAATGCGGTTAAACCGTTAAATGTCCCCAATAGAATTTCACCATCGTTTGTTATTACGGCTCCCCGTCCAAAGCCTCCGGTGACACCATCTTTGCTATCATAGTTTGATGTTGACCAACTCCCATCTTCATGTTCAGTAAGTTTTGTTATACCTCCGGTTGTGCTTATCCATAAACCTCCTTGAAAATCTTCTGTTATTCCATTAATCCCAGCATTTGGTAAATCAGGTATTGAAGCATTTGAAATAAACTCACCTTTTTCCGGGATAAACCGATAGAATCCTGCCGGAGCCAAAGTAATCCACAACCGGCCTTTGCTGTCCTCAAAAATTAAATCTGTTGTGAAACTGGATGTATTATGAATATCTAAAGGAAATTGATTGAACTTTCCGCTTGTCAGATCATATCTAATAAGTCCCAAGGAATTTACTCCAAGCCATAGATCACTTGGATATTTTCTGCTGCTCAAAACATTTGTTACACTAAATGCATCAGGTGCATTATTATTTTTTTTCTCATCATCGATTAGTGAGTTCAACTCGTCGATATTCTCAGGATTAATTTTGATAACCTGAATTCCGTACCACTCAGGATTAAAGGGCGGATTAACATTAAAATTATCATATGAATGACCTACATCAGTCTTGAAAAAAGTTGTATAATTGCCTGGCTGAAGTTTAACAGTTTGAATACTCAAGCGGTTTTTATAACCTCCGAAAGCATGAAAGGATTTATTGATCTCATCCATTGCCCAAACAGTTTCGCTCGAAGATTTAGAAATCCCTCCATAATCAAACATACCATTAGGATGTTGTCCTTCGCCCATACAAACAATCAGAAAATCTGTTTCTTTCTCGATTGACAAATTTTGTGTTAGCTCAACTGACTCTCCTGCTCTAATCATCGAGACCACGACTTCATTTGTTTCTATTGTTTTTTTAATCTCTTCAATAAATTGATCACTGTATTTTCTATTCATCGTTGTGGGCAATTCTTCTATTTCATTTGTTACAGTATTAAATATATATCCGCCGATAGTGGAAGAAATAATCAATTTATTCTTAGGAATGTATTCAAGTCTTCTTATGAATTCATTCCCGCCGGTGTTCATACTATCTTTTAAAATTTTAAATGTTTCGCTCTTTCCGGATTTCAAATTATAACTTGAAATACTGTTTGCCGAGTTGGAAAACCATAGCTTATCGTGTTCATCCAAAACGATTGAAAGAGCATTAGCGGATTCGGTATAAATAGATGAAACAGGAACGTTTATCTGTTCCATAGCTCTTTTTTCAATATCAAATTTGAAGAAACCGTATCTATCGGTCGAAATAATAATTTCGTTTGTGTTATTTTTATTAACAATTACATCTGCTGTTAAAGGGCGAACAGTTTGATTGGGGTTATCATTTGGAAAAGTATAATGTCTGAACGGCTTTCTATTTGGATCAAATTTTAATATACCATTATCCGCAAGACCTATCCAATATACACCAAATTTATCTATGAATTTATTGAATGCAAATTTCCCTACGCCTCGTTGTTCAAGTTCACCGCCGATTTTAACTATCTCAAATTTTTCAGTTGTACGGTCAAATTTTATTATACCATGAGGTATTGAAATTAGAAGAAAATTTCCATCCTCAAGCTCATTTATATTAAAATAGAATGCCTCACCGGCTATAGATTTAAATCGATCAAGATCTGTTTTATAATCAAAACTAAACGATTTAGGATTATATTCAATTAAACACTCTCTGCCGGAAAGCCAAATATTACCCCCTCTGTCTTCAAAAATATCCACAATACCAATTGGGATACTGTTGCCGGCAAAATTAAACGGCTCAAATAAATTTCTGCTTTCATTATAATAATAAATGCCCCCGTTAAAGGTCGATATCAGCAAGTTTCCATTTTTCAGTTCATTTATTGCAACGGCAGGAGCGGATGAACTTTTTACGAGAGTATCAACCCCTTCGACCTGCATCATTACCGGAACTATCTCCCATTTCTTTTCAGCATTGTTCCATTTTTGAGCACTTCTGCCCTGAGTTGTAATCCAAAAATTATTTTTAGAATCGACAAATGATCTAAATATTGAAACATCCTGCTGGGTAGTGTTACTGCTTTGATCAATAGGAAAAGTTGTAAAGTTGTTCTCTTCCCGGTTGAACATACTCATTCTACTAAAAGTACCGATCCAAAGATTTCCATCCGCATCTTCGTTAATGGTTTGAATATTGCTGTTTGGAAGACTAGTAGAATCACCGGGAATATTTTTGTAAATAACAAAATCATATCCGTCATAACGATTCAAACCATCTGTAGTCCCAATCCACATAAATCCGAATTGGTCTTGATAAATATTTTGAAATGGATTAAAACTTGAACTCGATAAACCATCGGCAACTGAAATATTTTCGTAAAGATAATCGTCCTGGCCTAAAAGGCTGAGATTGAAAACAATTATCAGAAAGAATAGGACGTGAGTGAAATTAAATAGGCAATGATTTTTAAACATTAAGACCCTCTCTTAAAATAATTTTTAATTGGAGTGTTTGTCCAATTATAAAGCAAAAATTTTTACATTTTTCTAATCAAATAAAGCGCGGTTATATCATCGCTTTGAGGTGTATCTTTTGTGAAACTCCTAACATCTGCAACCAATTCGTCAATGAACTTTTCGGCATCGTGAAAACAGTTGTCGATACAAAACTTTTCTAAACGTTCATCCGAGTATTCGACTTCGTTCTCATTCATAGCTTCGGGTATTCCATCAGTAAACATCAAAATTCTTTCACCTTTTTCTATCACACTTTTTTCACCTTTAAATGGAATTCCCATATCGAACATACCTAGTGCTACGCCCCCGGCTTCTATCTTTTTGAGTTTCTTATCTTTTTTTAGATGCAGACTTGGATTGTGCCCGGCATTCAAAATATCTAGTTTGCCGGTAGAAGGATCGAGAATAGAAATAAAACATGTTATGAACTTATCAGCGGTGGAAGATTTGTAAATAATCTTATTAAGTTTTCCGGCAAGATCTTCCAAAGAAATATTTGTTTCAAGATATGCGTGCAGAGAAGCACTGAGCGTACTAACCAATAGGGATGCGGGAACACCTTTTCCGGCAACGTCAGCCATAATCAACGCTACCCTTCCGTCTGGAAGTATTCTGCAATCATAATAATCTCCGCCAACTTCTTTTGATGAAATATTTATCCCGGCAATTTCATAACCATCAATAGTTGGTAGTTTGCTGGGAATAATTTTCTTCTGAATTGAGGATGCAACAGACAATTCTTTTTTTATAGTTTCGTTCTCAAGTGCTTCTTTATGAAGCTGTTTGTTTTCAACCGCACCCTGGACCTGTCTTGCAAATGCGGTTAATAAAATTTCATCCGTGGGATCAAAATGAGTAAACCCTGTTCTGCTTTCTTTATCAAAAAGTGTGACGATATATGTAAGTCCTCTATATTCAACCCGTGTTTCAATTTTATCTTTTGACTTAAGAGTTTCCTCTTCATCAATATTGTTGGGCAATTTTAAACAAGCTATTTGTTTTTCGCTGCTTACTATTCTCATTATTCCTTTTGAAGCATTTGTAAGCGCTACTGCTCTTTCAAGTGCAAGCTCAAGTAGCTGGGTATTGTTTTCAAGCTTTGTAATTTCTATTCCGGTATCTACAAGACTGTTAAGCTGAAGGACTTTATGATTAAGCGAAAAAATCAATTCTTTCTCTTTTATTCTTGCAAGATGAGTTTGGTATGCATTATCGAGCAGTCGGATAAATATCTGCAGCGTGACTGCATCAAGTGAATTGAAATTCGATTTATCAATTTTGTCACCGATTATAATTCCAAAATAAGAACCGTCAATACACTTTATTGCCGTATAAACTTTATATTCTTCATCATTTTTAAACTCAAGCTGAAAGTCATCCGAAAAGGTAAAATTATTAAGATATTCTTTACTCTCCGGATTCTGAATAAAAAGTTCGTTCCAATCCTCTTTGTTATTTCGTTTATGAAAAAGGTTGATATTAACCACGAGCAGATTTCCTCTTAGAAGATGGACAAAATTTTTTCCTATTTCAGCAATATCCTTCGATTCGGATAAAATTCTGAAGCCCTCTTGAAAAGAATTTACCTGCAGCGATAACTTTTCTATCAGTAAATTATTTGATTTATTTTCTATCATCAAAGTAGTGATTGTTGAATCAATCCTTATCCGTCTTGAAGCAGTTTTATTCCTTCATCAACATCTTGTGCTTTTTCTGCATAATGGAAAAGACCCATTATCGTAAAAGTTTTATCGACGGAAGGATCAAGATTTGCAAAGACCAGCTTACCGTTGGAATCGTTAAGTTTTTCAATAACTTCAATAAGAAATGAAATACCTATTGAGTTAACAACTTTTGATTCGGCAAGATTTAACACATAATTCTTAATCCCTTTTTGATGGTGTGTATTAAATTCGTCTATGATCTTTTGTCCACCTAAATTATTAACATAACCGGAAGTATTAATTACAACGCAATTATCTTTAACCTCCGATGATAAATTAAATTCGGATACCATAATTTCTCCCTTAAACTAAATTCTTAATAATTGTAATTTTTGTTCCGTTATGTCCTGATTCAATTATAAAGTCGTCGGACATTGATTTCATTAACTTCAATCCCCAGCCCCTTTTGTTGGTGCTGTGAATTTTCGCCTCGATTTCAGGGTCAGCAACTTTTTCCGGTTCAAATCCTTCCCCGTAATCAGTAACGAGAATAATTAGTTTTTCCTTAGTCATAGTAAATTCAACGTTAACATAAGGATTATCATCGCCCGAGTGTTCGAGCCCGTTAATAATAGCTTCGGTTACAAGTATTCTTGCCTCACCGATTTTTCCTTCCGAAATACCTAAGTGCCTTCCCATTCTCTCAAGTCCTTCAAGAGCAACCAGTTCGATATCCGGTATTTTAGGAAGTTGAATCTCTAGTTTAATATTCTTATCCATTTAGTTAATCCGTTTTAATTGAGATTATTTTTCAGTGTGTACGACTAAATTGGGGTTAAGTTAAGAAATTCCGACCTCATATCCACTATAATTTTTCCATAATCATAGTGAAAGGAATCCTAAAGTCCTTTGATATTGCTAGTGAATTGTGATCAGTTATGTTATCACTCTAATCAGTAAAGGATATTAACACTTAACCTGCTCGATGATGTAAAGTAAGCTGTTCCGGGCACTAAAGTTTCTATAACTTCTCCATCAAATGTATATTCTCTGTAATAACCAATATCATCAATGTAACCCATAATACTATCACCATAAACGGCAAATGCTATTCCTATTTCATTCTCGCCTACGCGAGGAAGATTTGACGCCGTAAAATTAGTTTTGAGATAGTCATCATTTGACGCATCATATACCTCATTTATAACTGTGAGGCTCGTTATTATTGTTGCATCATTATTTAAAGAAAAAGAAAACGAGCCGATATAATTCTTGTTGTTCTGAATATAGTCCCAAGATGCCAAATATGAATTTCCGCTCTGCTGTAATTCTTTTGTGGTCGAACCCATTCCTGGGAGATAATAATCATATTCGCTGGTGCCGCTTGAAGTTGTTCTTCTTAATGTACCCCGTATACCGCTGAATTCTATAAATGCTGATCTAAGTTGATTGTTTGTGCTTTCGGAAAGCTTTACTTCGAGATTCATGTTATATGAATTTGTGTAAGGAGACACTGCCAAACTATTTGTAACAATTGCATAAATGTCTGAGCCGGTCGCAACAAAGCTATTTTTTATGTTCGGAATTGTAATTGACCCAGGATCAGTTTCAAGAAATTCAAAATTACTTCCGGTTACTTTAATTAGAATTATATCCCCTATACCGTCGCCTGTCAAATTTAAACTTAGACTTGAATTTTCGTCCATTCCGGAATAATTCAAATCTATTTTATAGTATCGGGCGGAAATATCCGGGTAACTAAACGAAAAATTCTTTACCGAATCTGCTGCAGAATTTATTGAGAAAGTACCGTGTGCATTTGTTAACCAAAATGCTGGACCGACATTGAAAACGGGGAATTCAAACAAAAAATACGAACGGACAAAATCAGGGTACCAATTAAATGGTGAATCTGTGCTGTTAATAACTGCGGCTACCGGATGAGCGCTAGATTTGATCTGTTCATAAATATCCAATAGATTACCTGAATGTATCAAGTACTCGAATAATATCGACATTCCGTAACCGTGTTCTCTTGCCCCAATCGAAGTTCCCGACTGCATACCTTCAAATGGCTGCATTTGATAAGGATGGACAATCTCGGATGAATATGGAACTAGGCTTGCTGAATATTTTTCAACCCAAACTCCTGTGGCTTCATCGAGCCAATAATGCGTGTAATTTGATCCACTTGCTTTACTGTACGAACTTCTCGGATCATAAAGAGACTGCACAAGGTGAAAGAATTCATGTCCGGCTGTAATCTTTGCTTCATCCAAATCTTCAATCTTTTGGCTGTCGAATTCCAAATAACCGTAATTAATACCCCAATATGAATCAGCATAATAACCAAAAACTCCCGCCTCAAGCGGAAGTACGTTTACGGTGACGGGCCATTTACTTCTTGCCGAGTACGAAAACTTCCATACATTTCTATAATAATGATGTGCGTCTTCAAGACTTTCAAGAAGATTTTGAGTAGCCGCGGCACTTACGCCGGGTACGGCGACATTAATTACAAAATTGTAACCGGAGCCGGCTAACCTCCTTCCGCTGGTCCAAGCTTGAACGCGAATTTGTTTTGTGTTTGTAATTTGATTTGCTCCGCTTAGTTTGTTCAACAAATTATCCGGGTCAGGAGCCGGGATTTCACTTACTACAAATCCGTCACTCACAGTTGCATGAAGCAAATTGTATGAAATTTTATTACTGCCGGCTTGACGTATGAATAAATCTTCTCCCATAGCAATGAAGTTTTCGCCCGATGTTGTTCCGTCAATTTTTATTCTTAGTTCCAATGGAGAATTAAAATTAACCGGGAGTCCGTCAATTACGAAAAGATCCGAAACGGCATTCACTCCGGTGGGGCTTTGTCCGGATAGTAATGACACTGTAAGTTTATTCTGGTTCGAGAATGCAAATTGTGGGATGGTTAATTCTAAACTTTCCGTTTCAACTTTACCACCTTGGCTGCCTATAGTAGCTTCTCCAATTACTTTGCCGCTATTTTCCGGTTCTGTCGGACTATCTTCTTTACACCCAATTAATAATAATAAAAGTGAAACTAATGCGGTGAGGACAAGCGTTTTAATTCTTTTCATTTTGTTCTCCTGAAGTCATTTATTTTGGGGAGGACAAAACACAGAGGACAACATATCTTTTTTTTGGTTAAGATACCTTCTCTAAGAAATATTGTCAAGCAAAAACAATCCTCTGTTTAGAATTAAATTATCTTACAAATTTTATTGATCATAATTGACTGCTTTCTGATTTTTCGATTTATCTAGCATATAATCTTGAGTGAAATCTTCTTTCGTTCATATAAACAAATACACATTATTCAATTATAGTTTTCAAATATTTTTTCATTCGAGGAATGCCTGAAGCCCCCAGACATAAAACTATCAAAAACTTTCGAGTGCACAAACTAAGGCAGAATTGGCAAGGAGTAAGAGAAGTTGTACCCTAAATAACATTGATCCATGAGAAAGTTATTATTATCGCTGTGGATAAAATAATTGCAGTTATCCAATATCCAATCTTTAATTTATTCTTCTCTTTTAGTTTAATTTGAACGATTTCATAAATTAACATTAAGAAGGGAGGGATTGCAGACGGAAGATATGCAATCGGCTTTGGTAAAATTCGTTTTGAAAAAACTGCCAATATGATAATGCATATCCCGGTTGCCAAAGCAATTTGGATATGAGGTGATTTGATAAATTGTTTAATTTTTGACATATCAGCAAACCTTATTGGCTTACACCTGATTTATAGGCAACTTGTTATTGTGAAAAATTAATGTTCGCTCAACAAATTGTTTGATAATTACCCGTAAAAAAGAAGGGAATTATTTTGTTAACTTATTTTCTAAAGCTTTGAGCAATTGTTTTATTTCTTGATGTCTTTTCTCTTGTTTAATTGCCAGCATAAATACTTGAAATGCAATAGGAACAAGAATTATAACAATAACTGCTGTACCAGTCATAATTTTCTCCTAAAAATATTTGTCAACTATTTGCATTGATAATGAATGTATAGAACGATGTGCCTCGTCAAATATCCAGCAACGTCGATTTATAGTCTAGTGAGATTTATTTACAAAGAACTTTTTACAAATTTATTTGTCAGTAATATATATGTTAGCTTGTTTATCTCGCAGTTTTATTATGCGGGGACTTTTTATTTATTAAAGATGTTATATGCGACTTCCCATTTTATTAAAAATAAAATGTCTAAATAAAATGGTACTATGTAAAAATATTTTTAATTAAACATCCGTACATTATTATTCGAATCTAAATGAGAATCTATCGAGTCTGTAAAATAGTTTGTGTAAATGGAATTTTGAGTTAAGTAAAATCATCAAATCTATCCTTAAAATAGATTGAAAAATTTGAAAGAACAAGTGCCCAATTTCTAATAGGCATTATCTCTATAAGCTAAATAGAGCATCTTTTTTAAGGCATCGTCATTAGGGAAAAGAGATTTAGATTTTGTCACTTTTCTAAACTGCCGATGAAGAGCCTCAACCGCATTAGTGGTATAAATAATAGTTTTTATCTCATCCGGATATTTAAAATAAGTGGAAAGATTATCCCAGTTATTTCTCCAAGATTTAATAGCTAAAGAATATTTTTTGCCCCAATTATCATCAAGCTGGTCAAGGCTAAGCAAAGCTGCTTGTTCAGTAGGCGCTTTATAAACTTCTTTTAACTGTTTCATAAATTGCTTCTGATCTTTGGAAGCGACGTATTTAAGTGTATTTCTTATCTGGTGAATAACACATAGCTGGATCTCTGTTTTGGGGAAGACAGAATTTATTGCTTCGGGAAAACCCTTTAATCCGTCAATGCAAGCAATGAAGATATCTTCAACTCCTCGATTCTTTAATTCTGTTAGAATGTTTAGCCAGCTCGTTAATATCCCTTTCAGAAATATTCTTGTTCTCTTAACTCTTTAATTGCTTTGTGATCGGAAGGTTTGTCATCCGGAATTTATTTTTATCGGTTGACGGTGAATGATTTTTTTGATGTGAAGAAATTGTTATTGATAAAATAAGTTTCTTTGTTATAACTTTAATAATGATTAAATTGTGACCATCCTAAATTAACAAACCATAAGAGGTAGATATGAAATTACAATTTACCCCCCCCCTTAAATCAATAGCTTTATTCTCAACTTTTATTTTTCTACTTTTATCTACAATTAATTTTACACACGCACAGCGAAGATTGAAGCCGGAAAGGTTTAATGCTTGGGAGGACTTTAAGAATAATAATGGCAATAATTGGAAAGTGAAATGGAATGATAAAACCGGTGGCGCTACTGTAATAAGAGGCAATTCCAATAAAACTTATAACGGTCCACCGGAGCAGGCGGCTCGACAATTCTTAAGAGACAATAGGAATATTTTCGGTATGACGGCCAGTTTACAAGAGCTCTCTCTAAAAAAAATTGTTAACTATAAAGGAACCAAATCCGTAAAATTTTCCCAAAACTATGAAAATATTTCTGTTTTTACTGGAGGCTATTCTGTTCTCATTGATGAAAATAATAAGATTACTCTAGCAAACGGTCATTTTTTCAGTGATATTAGTATTTCAAATCTACCTCAAATTAGCGAAGATGAAGCCATAACATATCTTTTAATATCTGAATCTTTACCTTATCCGGAGTATTCATTACCAGAAGCTGAATTAATTGTTTATCCTTTGGATGAAGAATATAAACTTGCCTGGAAAATTGAGTTGCAATATGATTTTGATAAAAGATTCTGTGGTTTTATAAATGCCATCGATGGAACAGAAATAGATTTTTTTGACATGATCCCGCGCTCCTCCACAGGTTCTGCAAATGTATATGAAATTGATCCTGCAAGCGGCGGAATTGAACCAAAGACTTTATACAGAATGGTAACGGGTACCAGTTATCTGATTGGTAATTATGTAGATGTGGTTTCCACGGAAGAAGGAACAAGAGCCTATAGTCGTGTTCGTAACTTTAGTTACCAGCCCTCTAACTACCATTTTAATGAAGCAAACGCTTACTGGCACGTGGATAGAATCGCCAATGATTATTTTTATGATATGCTTGGCTATGATATGCCGCAGATTCCCGTGTATATTCAGGGTAGTGGAGGAGTCTCTCCTTGGGATCCTTTTCCTTATATACGTCTTGGCTTAGCTGATACAACCTCACCTTTTGGAGTTCACTATCGCGCTATAGTTAGAAAAGATGACCAAATTTATCATGAATACTCACACCAGGTTTGTTGGGATATTGGCCATGAATATTATCCTACAGAAGTTGCTTCCAAGGCAGAAGGTTATGCAGATTATTTTGCATGTTCTTTTACTGATGATCCTATTTATGGCGAGTGGGCTGCTTATGAAACAGATTATATGAGAACTTGTGATAACAATCCCAATTATTTTAATTATGCTAATTTTAACAACCTTGATTACAATAATTATTATAACAGCGGTCAACATAAAAATGGAATGATTTGGTCCGGAGCGCTATGGGATATGAGAGATGAATTAGGACAGGAAGATGCTGATAGAATAATTTTTAATGGATTAGTAGAAGTAAGTGGTTACTCCGATTTTGAAGAAGCATT
>JAGFIY010000102.1 GCA_024103215.1 Melioribacteraceae bacterium
GCATTAATAAAACCAAAATCAATCATCCTTTCGGATGAAAAAGGAACTACATTTTTGGAATGAATAAATTCATGAAGTAACGAAATCAATAGGTAGCGGCATTTTCAAGAGATATATTTTTAGAAAACGATTAATATAAATAAATGTAGAAACCAGCTACTCTTTGCATCTTAGAAAGAATGTTAAGGTTCTTAGATACGTCTCTCAAAAAAAATATATTTGATCGAAATTATTCTGATTTCGAAAGAAATTATATTTTTTTCGTCATTCAGATATTCAATCCTTTATTTTTTCATATTTTCTAGCAAGCTATGATTATTCTTTTCATTTTTTTTCTCACGCTTTGCAGCTTTCTTTTCCTTCATTGTTTTTGAAGGTTGTTTCTTAGGATTGCTCTTACTGTTTTGCCCTTTACTCATGATGTCTCTCCTTTACTGTTTCATACTTATGTTTAGATTCTTCTCTAATGCTATTTATGTTTTTGAGCATTAGCCGCTAAATCCGCTTTTCTGCTTTCCGCAACTTTCTTTTGATATTGCTCGAATCTTTTAGCTTTTGCTTTTTCCATCTCTATAATTTTTAGTGTTTCAGATTCTTCGGCTTTATATTCGGATTGCAGCACAACTATCTGCGCATCTGTTGCGGCACGCTTAAGGTCCAGCGCAGATTGTTTACGCTCAATTTCCTGCTGACGTTGTAGTTGCTCTTCATTGTTTTTTTCTTCTTGTGATATTCGGGCGGTTCCGGTTAATACACCTTCCGGACCAACATATACATCAAGTAAATCTATTCCTTTATCAGTTAACTTAAATTCCCGGATCTGATTGGAGTGCGACATGCCACGTGATTTAAGAATGTATAATCCTCTGTTTCTCTCTCCACCGATTTCAATATCCCGCAGAAGCAGCCATGTATCTATAAGTGACGATATTGACATATCGGTAAGCTCTTGATTTTCACCGCCGTTTGTCAGACTTGCAAATAGTGCCGTTATATTTTTTTCTTTCAAGAAATCCACAAGCCGCAGCAGCATAATTTTTACTTCGGATTGATTCTCTCCCATTACAAACGCATCAATTGGATCGAGAACAACAACTTTCGGTTTAACTTTGTTAATTAACTTAATTGTGGTTGTAAGATGATGCTCCAATCCATACAGCGTAGGACGTGTAGCATGAAAATGAAGAATTTCTTTTTTTACAAACGGTTCTAAGTTTATACCTATGGAAGACATATTACGCATGAATTGACTCGGCGATTCTTCAAATGCAAAGTATAAGACACGTTCACCTCTCTTACATGCGGCTTCAACAAACTGTGCTGCAAGACTTGTTTTACCCGTACCTGCCGTGCCCGAAACAAGAATAGTGCTACCCCGGTAATATCCTTTACCTGAAAACATTGTATCCAAGCGCGGAATTCCTGTTGAAATTCTTTCGTTGGAAGAGATATGGTTTAATCCCAAGGATGTAACCGGTAAAATTGAAAATCCTTCTTCGTCAATTACAAACGGATACTCATTTGTGCCGTGGCTTGATCCACGGTACTTTACAATTCTTAATCTTCTTATAGATGATTGGTTGCTGACGCGATGATCCAAAAGAATTACACAATCCGAAACATACTCTTCCAATCCTTGGCGGGTCAAACTACCGTTGCCTCGTTCGCCTGTGATTACTGCGGTAACGCCCTTCTTTTTCAGCCAGCCGAATAATCTTCTGAGCTCTGCACGAATTATAGTCGGATTTGGATGCGCCGAAAAGATTGATTCTATGGTATCCAACACTACACGTTTAGCTTTTGTACTTTCTATTGCGCGGTGGATTCGAACGAACAGTCCTTTCAAATCATATTCGCCGCCATGCTCAATTTCACCGCGATTTATTAAAATGTGCTCAAGCCAAATCTTTTTCTTTGATACGAGATCGTCTAAATCAAAGCCCAGTGAAGCAACATTTGCTGTTAACTCTTTTTCGGTTTCTTCAAAAGAAATGAATACTCCCGGTTCATTATGGACGGTGGCACCTCGTACAAGAAATTCCATAGCAAATAATGTTTTTCCGCATCCGGCATCACCGCATACTAATGTTGATCTTCCTTTGGGTAAACCACCGCCGGTTATTTCATCCAATCCTTTTATACTTGTGGGAGCTTTAGCAAGTGTTTTACGTTGAAATTTTGTTTTGTTTTTGTCCATTATTTTAACCTAGGAAATGATTTCCAATAATTTAATACATATCCAATAAACATTTCTGTTCATACATTACAATTGATTACACAATTCATCATAAGATAAAACAGAATTATTCTGTCTTATAATTTTTTCACAATTGATGTTAACTACATTCAAGGATGAATGCTATAGTCCAAAGGGATGAAAAATGGATTAAATCCTGTATGCGGATTTACGGACGGAATCACTTGTTGTCAGAAGAATCCATCTCTTTCGTGGTTTTATATTCGTTTGAAAGATGCGCATGTTTTGCAATCTGTACACGTGAATTAAGCGTTAACTTTTCCAGAATATTGTGTACGTGACTTTTAACAGTAAAAGTCGAGAGATGAAGTTTTTGTGCAATCTCTTTATTTGTAGAACCATCGGCAATTAATTCGATTACCTGGCGTTCACGTTTTGTCATTCGGACTGCATCAATAACTTTTGAGGGTTTATCTCCGTTTATTGCCTGTTCTACAATTTGGGAAAAAAGCGAACCGGTTAAATGTGGTGGGAGGACTTGATTCCCTTCATGTACTGATCTGATTGTTTTATAGAAATCTTCTATGTTTGCATCTTTGAGAATGAAACCTGAAACACCGGCTTGAACATACTCCAGAATATCCGCCTGCAACGGGATCAAATCCATCACTATTATTTTAGTTTTTTCGTAACTATATTTAATTAATTTTACTACTTTCAAACTGTTTTGACTTCGCAATCCCAGATCAAGAAGAATAATTTCCGGATTTGCCTTATTTATCATCTTTAAAATATTTTCACCATCACTAACCATAGCAACAACATGCATGTCCTCTTGCTTATTTAACATAGCAGAAATACCTTCCCGGAGAAGTCTGTTATCCTCAATCAGAAGTATTTTAATTTTTTTCATCTTTGCTTAGCAATTATAATCACAACTCTAAAGTATTAAGATAAGAAATTCATTTTTGATAAATAATAAGTAATTAATTCCTTTAAACAATTTTTTGTCTACCATGTTTGCTTTATTTAAGTCTTAATTTAGCAATCCCACAATAGTTTGGCAATAATAGTAATAAAGGTTTTTTCATGTTATCCCAGGGGAAATATATTTGGTTGATAGCAAAGTAATAAAGAGAAGTTATTGTTGAAAATAGCTTATTTGGTAAAATTGGTTATTATAAATATTAAAAAACAGAATTGTTGATTTAGCAGGTAACCGCGTTCCGGCCAATTGAGGCTGTGTTTCTTGCTGAAAGTTAATACTGATTTGAATCCTCTTGCATAATCTCAATATAAATAGTAACTTTGAAATAAAAAGTACTTTGCCATGAAAGAAAATCGAGATTATATAAAGGATCTTGCAGAAATTCGTTCAATGATGGAACGATCATCCAAATTTTTATCACTCTCAGGCTGGGCAGGAATTATGGCAGGTTTATACGCCCTTGCCGGGGTTTACATCGCGTATAACATTTTTAATTTTAATCCCACTTCAATTTCATCCGGCAGTAATTCTTTTGAGTTAGTTAATGTAGTTATTCTAGCTATTATGATTTTGACACTGGCATTAGTAACAGCAATATTTTTTTCATATAAAAAAGCTAAAGGTAAAGGCGAAGATATTTGGAACCCCACATCACGCAGACTGCTAAAAAGCATGTTGGTTCCTCTGCTTTCAGGCGGTATTCTTATTATTCTGTTCCTTGTCAATGGTTTCATTGAGTTAATTCTTCCGTTGTCACTTATTTTTTACGGACTCTCACTATATAATGCCGGCAAGTTCACGATTGACGAAGTTAAGTTATTAGGTTTTGTGCAGATCGGGTTGGGGTTATTAAGTTCCTACTTTATTGAATACGGCTTAATTTTTTGGGCAATCGGTTTTGGGGTTGTTCATATCATTTATGGAATTTATATGCATTTTAGGTACGAGAGGTGAAAGTATCAATTGATCAATTAAATAAGGCATTCGAGAGCCGTGTTAGATTGGGAATTATGTCCGCATTAGCCGCAAACCACAAACTCGATTTTAATTCACTCAAGCAATATCTTAATGTAACGGACGGCAATTTGGCAAGTCATCTTAAAGGTTTGGAAAAGGAAAGGTTTATTGGAGTAGAAAAATCTTTTATCGACAGAAAACCAAATACCAAATATTTTATGACTAAAGAGGGTAAAAAAGCTTTTGAGGCACATCTTAGAACACTGGAAAAATTGATTAAGTCGCAGAAATAAATTTTTTTACATTTATACTTTGTAATACAAAGTACTTTCAGCGGAAGAAAAGCACAATCATTATTAACAGGAGGATATAAATGAACACAGACAGCAAATTTCTTAAATCCACAATTATCGTTGCGGTTGCAACGATACTGCTCTTGTTGATCCCACTTTTGGCAATGCAGTTTTCATCCGGCGTAGATTGGAGTTTGTTTGATTTCATCGTTGCCGGTTTTCTACTTTTCGGTACAGGACTCACATATGTTTTATTGACAACAAAAGTAAAGAATGGAACTTATAAAGCCGGGATTGCATTTGGGCTTTTTGCTGGTCTTTTTCTTATTTGGGCTAATCTTGCGGTTGGCATTATTGGCTCGGAGGATAATCCGGTTAACATAATATATTATGGCGTCATCGGTATAGGAATCTTGGGAGCTGTTATCTCGCGTTTTAAATCTCGCGGTCTATCACTTACAATGTTTGTAATTGCATTAATACTTTTATTGATTACCGCTATTGTATTGATCTATGCTTGGACACAAAGCGCTGATTTTAGAACAAATGAATTAATGGCTTATATAGGCGTTCACGGGTTATTCATTTTTTTATTTTCCATTTCAGGTGTTCTGTTTCGTCAAGCCGCACAAGATGAAGACGGATTGAAAAAATTTCCGGATAGTCGGTAGGCATAATCAGGTGTAGTTTTTGTGAATTCAATTTCTGTAATGACAAAGCCGGGCAATTATGCATCTAAAAGCCTTGTAATTCAATTAATTATAAGGCTTTTTAAGTATAAAAAAAAGTACTGAAGTAGTTATTGAAGAAGCTTTTTGTTTATGATTGAACAAATAATTTTCACATCTCATTTTTTTTCATATCTTTATTGAATACGAATTAAATCTAAAGAATCAGTATGGCAGAAAAATCTAGACTTTGGTACTTGGAAAACTTCAATCTTTTCAGCAGTCTTGATCAAGAAAAAATGATGAAGCTGAATAAACTTGTAAAAGATTCAAATACTGAAAAAAATGTTCCTATCTATTTTGCAAGTGAACCCTCTAAAACTATTTATTTTCTGAAGAAAGGCAGAGTTAAAATATCGAAATATCTTCCCGATGGCGGTGAAAAGATAATTGCCATCATTAATCCGGGCGAAATATTCGGTGAGATGGCATATTTTGACG
>JAGFIY010000115.1 GCA_024103215.1 Melioribacteraceae bacterium
AGATTACGAAATCCCGAGCCCATCTGAACTTTCTAAAAAAGGAAGTTATATTCAAACAACTATACGTAAAGATGTTGTTGAAAACAGAAAGAAAAATGATATCCTCTTTATTCCCATCGGGTGCACGGAGCTGCACGGATTACATACGGTAACCGCTCTTGATACTCTGATGGTAACACAAATATTAGAAGGCGTACGCCGTTATACGGCAAAGAAAGGTGCTCCTTGCAATTTAACTTGGACTCCCTTGAACTTCGGTGGTCATCCTCATCACCACGTAGGTATGCCCGGTACAATTCATCTCGAAGATGAAGTTGTAAAGAAAATATTGATTGATGTTATGGTCGGTTTTTGGAACGATGGTTTTAGAAAAATTATTCTTGTTAATAATCACGGTCACTCCTGGCTGCTCGAAGCTGCAATTCAAGAATTACAGAAGACTTGGAATCTGCCGGGAATTTTTAGAACACTCGATTGGCATCGATCGGTAAGAGAATTCTTCAGAACTAAAGATCGAGGCGGAGATTGGGATGATAACTTTGTGCACGCAGACGAAGCCGAAACGTCTGTACTTCTTTTACTTGCTAACGAATTGGTCGAAATGAATTACGCCGAAGAAACTTCAGTACCGGCTTATCTACCGGATGGTCACTTCGATAAAGCAGTTGATCCGTTCGCAAGACCTTCACGCTGGTCGGAAGGGCAGGGTCATTTCCCGACTGAACTCGGCTCAATTCCCGAAGGTGTTGTTGGAAGACCTACAATCGGAACGGCACAAAAAGCCAAGAGAACAATCGCTGCTATTTTATCTTACTTAACTTTGGTCCACGATGAAATTCACGAAGCATTTCCTTCAGGTAAAGTTCCGCCGATTGAAAAAACAACAATGCGTACAACTAAGGAGATGGAACCCTATATGAAGGAACCGTTCACCGAGGGATGGAGACCGATTTATTCAATTAATAAAATGGGATTGTAATTATGAAATTAAGTATAGTTCTTTCAACACAGCCGGCTTCATTTTCTGCGTTGGCTTATAAAGGCAACATCGAGGAGAATATAAAACGAATCAAAGAGCTCGGTTACGATGGTGTTGAATTAGCTGTACGTAATCCTAATGAATTAGATGTTGATTACATAAAATCATTATTGAAGGAAAACAACCTGCCGGTTCCTGCAATTGGAACCGGTCAGGCTTTCGGCGAAGAAGGTTTATCGTTTACTCACACAGATTCTTCTATTAGAAGTAAAACTATCGAGAGAATTAAAGACCAAATTACTTTTGCTAAAAATTTTGATGCAGTTGTAATAATCGGATTAGTAAGAGGGATTGTTAGTAAAAATGAAGATAGAAACGAAGCATATAAAAATATGCTTGCCGCATTTGATGAATGTGCTTCCTTTGATGAAAACGCAAAAATTGTAATTGAGCCAATTAACAGGTATGAAACAAATTTGCTTAATACGGTTGAAGAAACACTAAAGTTTATTGATGAATTAGGTAAAGCAAATGTTGGACTGCTGCTTGATACTTTTCATATGAATATCGAGGAACCGAATATTTTAGAAAGTATTAAACTCGCAAAAGATAGAATATCCCATTTTCACGTAGCGGACTCAAACAGATGGCATCCGGGTGCGGGACATATAAATTTTTATGAAATCTTTGAAACACTTCAGCAAGTAAATTATAACGGATTTGTCTCTGCTGAAATTTTACCTATGCCCGATTCCGATACGGCTGCTGCAAATAACATTGCTCATTTAAGAAAAGTGTTTACAAGCTAAGACTAAGTCGAAAATTAATTTTGTGACAGCTATGCAAAATGATGTAATATTAAAATTGGATAATATTACGAGAAAGTTTCCCGGTGTTGTTGCGCTCAACAACGTTTCGCTTGAAGTGAAAACCGGGAAAGTTCACATCTTGCTTGGTGAAAACGGTGCGGGTAAATCAACGCTAGTAAAAATTTTGAGCGGCGCTTATTCTAAAGATTCCGGTGAAATCTTTTTGAATGGAAATAAAGTCGGGATAAAAAATCCAAAACATGCACAGGATTTGGGTATCGGTGTTATTTATCAGGAATTAAATCTCATTCCACATTTAACTGTTGCAGAAAATATTTTTCTCGGCAGAGAATTTTCTTATCCCGCTGGTCTGATCGATTCAAAAAAAATTATTGAAGAGACAAAAAAACTTCTAAGCGAATTAAATGTGAATATTAATCCTAACGAATTAGTTTCTTCACTCGGTACTGCACAACAGCAAATGGTAGAAATTGCAAAAGCTCTTTCGCTTAACTCCAAAATTTTAATAATGGATGAACCCACTTCATCATTAACAAAGAATGAAATTGAAACATTATTTAAAACAATCAGGAAACTAAAACAAAAAGATGTTGCAATAATTTATATCTCGCATCGCTTGGAAGAATTATTTGAAATTGGGGATAGAGTTACAGTATTGCGAGATGGTAGTTTGATCGAAACAAAACTAATTGCAGATACGAATCGTGCTGAATTAATTAAATTAATGGTAAACAGAGATTTAAAAGACCATTTTCCTAAAAGGGAAAAACAAACCGGTAATGAAATTTTAAAAGTAGTCGATTTGTCCACCGAAAATCTGTTGAAAAATATTTCATTCAGTTTATACGCGGGAGAAATTATTGGTATTTACGGGCTGCTCGGTTCAGGCAGAACGGAATTAGCTCGTGCAATTTTCGGTGCTGATAAAATTGAAAGCGGAGAAATTTTCATTAAAGAAAAACCGGTAAAAATTAACTCACCGCGTAAAGCCATTAAAGAAGGAATCGGATTTTTAACCGAAGACAGAAAAACACAAGGATTGATTTTAGACTTAGCGGT
>JAGFIY010000129.1 GCA_024103215.1 Melioribacteraceae bacterium
ATTGATTGTTGATTATCTTGGAATTGCATCAGATTTGAAGAAAGCTTTATCATTTTATTCTGATAGCGGTGGAAAAGGTGATCCGGCAATTGCTCAAGAAAAAGCTGTTCAGCTTATGCTTGAAAAACTGGAAGTTGTTTCGCAGATGTTTCTTGAAAAACCGGCGAGAGCTTATTCCAAAGATTATGAAGATTTGGTGAAAGACCCTTCGGTTCCATATCTCGGTAAAGATAAAGGACTTTTATACGAAGAATATTTTACGGCAGATACCACCACAAAACTAAAAATAATTTTGGCAGCAGAAGAACACATATTAAGCCTTGAAAACGGAAAGAAAAGATTTATTGATGAAGTAACAGCATTATCAAGAGCATTTGCAATTGCAATTCCGCACGAACAAGCAATGGATGTTAAAGATGAAGTTTCGTTCTTCCAAGCTGTTAAAGCAAGATTAGCGAAATTTGATGTTACCGGAACTAGTAAAACAGATGAAGAAATTGAAACCACGATCCGGCAAGTAATTGATAAAGCTCTTGTTACCGATAAAGTTATAGATTTATTCGATGCTGCCGGAATTAAAAAGCCGGATATTTCAATACTTTCAGAAGATTTTCTTTTGGAAGTAAAAAATATGGAACATAAAAACGTAGCTCTGGAAGTTTTGAGAAAACTTTTGAATGATGAAATAAAATCGAGAACGAGAACTAATCTTGTACAAGGCAAATCTTTAATGGAAATGCTGGAAAACTCTATTAAAAAATATCACAATAAAATCCTTACTGCTGCGGAAGTAATTGAAGAACTAATCAAGCTTGGCAAAGAAATTCAAGAAATGGATAAAGAACCGAAAGAAATGGGCTTATCAGAATTTGAATATGCTTTTTACACAGCCGTTGCCAATAATAAAAGCGCAATGGAATTAATGCAGAAAGATAAGCTTAGAGAACTGGCAATTGTTTTATTTGATAGAGTCAGACAAAACGCATCCATTGATTGGACAATTAAAGAAAGTGTTAAAGCCAAATTAAAAGTTATTGTAAAAAGAACACTGCGACAATACGGTTATCCGCCGGATATGCAAAAGCTGGCAACAGAAACAGTACTAAAGCAAGCTGAGTTGATTGCAAATGAACTAACGAATGAAAAATAATTACAAATATAAAAACGCATATAACATCTTTAATAATTAAAAAGTCCCCGCATAATAAAACTGCGGGATGAACAAGCGAACATAAATGTTCCTTACAAATAAATTTGCAAAAAGTTCTTTTTAGTAAATCTTGTTAATAAAAATTGTGTTTTTCCCGAAGGGATGCCTTTGGCAAACAACTTGTCCCGACTTGTCGGGTTAACACGCCGTTATATGGTTAGTAATTCTGGAGTTTAAATGTACTATGTTATAAAAATATTTTTATCTTCGATTTTGATTTTAATAATTTCAGAAGTATCGAAAAAGAGTTCGATTATGGGAAGTATTTTTGCTTCTCTACCATTATTATCAATTCTAGCCTTTATTTGGCTTTATTACGATACCGGGGATAAAAGCAAAATTGCAGCATTATCTAATGGTATATTTTGGCTGGTAATTCCTTCTTTGTCTCTATTTATAAGCTTACCATTGCTCTTGAAAAAATTTGAATTTTATGTTTCGCTGTTATTATCAGTTATAATTATGCTAATCTGTTACTATATAATGATATTCATTCTTGGGAAATTTGGAATAAAAATTTAATTGACGCCGGAGATAAATTATGAATTTTCCATTCACTGTTGAAGATTTTTTAAATGTATTCAAATCCTATAATCAACAAGTATTTCCAATCCAAATAGTTTTCTACATTGTTGCATTAGCTTGTGTTTATTTACTGTTCAAACCGACAAAGAATAGCAGTAAAATGATATTTACAGTGTTATCATTCTTCTGGTTTTGGATTGGGATTGTATATCATATTATATTCTTTACTTCAATTAATAAAGCTGCATATTTCTTTGGCTTGCTTTTTATTGTACAGGGAATATTGTTTTTCTTCTTTGGTTTTGTTAAAAATGAAATATCTTTCGATTACCGAAAGACAAAATCCAATTTTATTGGTATCATCTTCATTATTTATGCATTAATTATCTATCCTGTGTTAGGTCATTTGTTCGGTCATCAATATCCCAAAATGCCAACATTCGGTCTGCCTTGTCCAACAACTATATTCACATTCGGTATTTTACTTTTTGCAATAAATAGAATCAGAGTAGTTGTTTTAATTATTCCGCTTTTATGGTCATTGATTGGTTTTAGTGCAGCAGTGAATTTATTAATCTATGAAGATTTTGGTTTAGTAATCGCTGGAGTTTTGGGATTTGTTTTGATAGTTCTTCATAATAAAATGAAAGTTGAAAGTGAAAAAACCTTATAACATCTTTAATAAGTAAAAACTCCCCGCACAATAAAACTGTGGGATAAACAAGAGTACATAAATTATCGTGTCAAAATAAATTTGTAATAAGTTCTTTGTAATTAAATCTTAATAGAATATAAATTAGAATTACGATTATTTAACAACTTGTCCCGATTTATCGGGATAACACGCCGTTATATGGCTAATTTTTGTAGAATGTTATAATTGTTTTCTTATTATTTCTTCACAATAACTTTGGCGTAATTATTATGAAGTATAAAAATTTATTCTTTGCTTTTTCATTAGAATTTCTTTTGGGGTTAAGTATAACTCTTCTAATAGTTTTTCTTGGACCAAAATCAATCGTTTTTCTTGCTCTATTTGCTATTAGACCATTTATTTTAGAAAGAGAAAATATCACATCGCAAGATGATTTTTGGTTCTATTCATTTCAATTGGGGAAAATTTCCTTGCTCGTCTTATCGCTTATTATAATTGTATTGTATTTGATTGATGAATTATTTGTTAATGAGGATTTTCTTTTTCATTACACAGACAGAATTATTGTACTTATTCCCTTCTATCTTTTTCTTCACGGTTTATTTGGTTTAATTAGTTTAATAATTAAATAATAAAATTTAATTGCCATATAACCTCTTTATAAGTAAAAAGTCCCTCCTACGCTAGAATACAGCTTCGGCGGGCGGGCAAGTGGGTATAAATATTCCCGACAAATAAATTTGTAAAAAGTTCTACACCGGAGACGCATAAATTCGAAAAACTGACTAATAAAACCGAACAAGTTATTGTCATTATTTCTGTTAGGTGTATAATTTGGTCAAAATATTTACTTATTGCGTAAAGTATCGACTCGTCAATACAGTCCTTTTATATAAACGAAATTGTCCCGATGTATTGAGACGAAAAACAACTTGTCCCGACTTGTCGGGATAACACGCCGCTATATTGCCACGAAAATATCTTGAAAATGTCAATTAATATACGTATCATAAAGTAATTATAAATACGTAATAACCTGAGTCGAAAATGAATACAAAACTAACATTAAAACTAAATAAAAGAGCAATCGAACGTGCAAAAAGATATGCAAAAAAACGTAAACAAAGTCTTTCTGTGATGGTTGAAAATTATTTTAATGTAATTTCAGAAAAAGAAAACGGTAATGGAATTGAGATTTCTCCAAACGTACTCGAATTATCTGGAATAATAAAATTACCTAAAGATGTTGATTTAAAGGAAATGTATGGAAAGCATCTTGAGGAGAAATATTCTAAATGATAAATATCTTTATTGATTCAGATATTATTTTAGATTTACTTGCTAAAAGAGAACCATATTATATTCACTCAGCAAAATTATTTACATTAATTGATCAGCAAAAAGTAATAGCTTTTACCTCACCGATTGTATTTGCAAATCTACATTATCTACTGAAGAAAATAACTTCGAATAAATCTGCACTAAAAAGTCTAAGGAAATTAAAAACATTTATAAATGTTCTTCCTACAGATGAAAGAGTAATTGAACAATCGTTAAACTCAGATTTCAGTGACTTCGAGGATGCAATACAATACTTCACATCAGTAAACAATGGGATAAATATAATAATTACAAGAAATGTAAAAGATTATAATAAAAGTAAAATATCAATATCAACTGCAGAAGAATTCATTAAAACTTGGGAAACCGAGCAAAATAAAAATGCCACATAACCTCTTTAATAATTAAAAAGTCCCCGTATAATAAAACTGCGGGATAAACAAGGGAACATAAATTATCCTAATAAAATAAGTTTGTAAAAAGTTCTTTGTAAATAAATCTTAATAGAATATAAATTAGAATTACGATTATTTAATAACTTGTCCCGATTTATCGGGATTGCACACCGTTAGGCAACTATTCAAGAATGAGTAAGAATTAAATATTTTTGTTATTTTTATGACGAAAAATATTGATATTATAGAATGACAAAAGAAGAACATATTAATTATTGGCTTGAGAGTGCTGAACACGATTTAGAAACTTCTGATACATTATTCGAGGCTGATAAATATGATTGGTCACTTTTTATCGGTCATTTGGTTTTAGAGAAACTTTTAAAAGCAGTTTTTGTAAAAAACAATGAAAATAAAATACCACCAAAAGTTCATAACTTAGTTAGATTAGCAGAATTATCGCTAATTGATATCGATGATGAAAGAAAGGTACTTCTTGATAAGATAAATGATTTCAATGTAGAAGCCCGGTACCCAGAGTATAAAAATGAGCTTTATAAAACTTGTACAAAAGAATTTGCTGAAGAGAATAGAAATCATATAAAAGAGTTATATCAATGGTTAAAATCCCAGCTAAAATAAGAGCTATCATTGATAATTATATCTCAGTCTTAAGAGATAATAATATTCCAATAAAAAATGCATACTTATTTGGAAGTTATGCAAAAGGGAATAATAATGAATTGAGCGATATTGATATAGCTTTAATTTCAGATTTTTTTGAAGGAATACGTATAAAAGACAAAGATAAAATTAGAAGAATTACACTTTCAGTAAGTTCAAATTTAGAAATCCTTCCATTCAGCCCAGACGATTTTTCATTAGAGAATCCATTAGCAAAAGAAATAATAGAAACCGGAATAAGATTAGTTTAACAAGAAAATTATGTTGTTGCCTAACCTCTTTAATAAGTAAAACGTCCCCGCACAATAAAACTGCGAGATAAACAAGAGGACATAAATTATACTAATAAAATAAATTTGTAATAAGTTCTTTGTAGTAAATCTTTTAAATAATAATTGTGTTTTTCCCGAAGGGATGTCTTTGGCAAACAACTTGTCCCGACTTGTTGGGATAACACGTCATTAGGTTTTTATCAAATATTGGAGAAGAATGATTGTATTTCTACTGATTTCTACTAAATAATTTTTGAAAGATAATATGAAAACAATTTATTTTGCATTTTTTTGCATAGTTTTTCTTTTCCAAACAAACTATTCGCAGTCGTATCTTAAAAAAGGTATGTTTCAAGTTAGCGGTTCTATTTCTTACACTTCATCTACACGTGAATATCCATACGCAACTGTAGAAAATGAAGAATTTAATTTATCACCAATAATATCATATTTTATTATTGATAATTTATCAACGGGTTTTGAAAT
The DNA here is from genome assembly GCA_024103215.1 of Melioribacteraceae bacterium. Taxonomy (GTDB): domain Bacteria; phylum Bacteroidota; class Ignavibacteria; order Ignavibacteriales; family Melioribacteraceae; genus JAGFIY01. The sequence continues at coordinate 5,569 of JAGFIY010000129.1, forward strand.
AGCGTATAATTATTATAATCATTCTGAGATGGATATTTATTTTTATCCTGAATACCATAATACTTTATCAATTGGGCCATCAGTAAGATATTATTTATTTACAGATAAAATTATAACACCATTTTTAGAATCTGGCTATAATCACATTGTAATTGATTTGGAGGAAGCGAGAGAATCAATTAAAGAAAGAGGTTATAAAATTAGACTAGGTTTAGGTGCTAATTATTTTATTTCAAAATCTGTTGCTATCGAACCAAGTTTATACTATGAATATAAAAGTACTAAAAGAGTTTGGTTAATTGAAGGTAGCTTGCTTGAAAGATATTTTAATGAAAAAAATATTATAGTTGGTATTAAATTAAATTTTTTCATTAATTAAAAAACCTAACGATTGCTTCAACTCGACAGCCACGACAAGTCAGGGCATGCTGTTTCGGCTATCCTGTTAAAGGTTGTTTTCCAAAATAATTATTTTAAAATAATCGGTAGTTGTATTCCTCTGAAGGAGTCCCTTCTGGATAAGCTAAATTCTTGTTCTGGGCGGCGGCTTATTCGCCACGCTGTTATACCGTCAGCAAAATTATTTGTGTTCTTTGACTTATTGAAGTGAAAGGGAAATTTTAAGCGCTTTATCAATCTCTTGCATTTTTACTTTTTCAAGTGTTCCATATTTCTTTAGCAAACGTCGATCTTTATCTATTGTTCTTATTTGTCCGCAATCAACATAACTTTCTTCCTTTAATCCACCTTCACCTTTTTCAAGGAATATCATAATAGGAAGTGGTTTTGTTATTTCTTTTACACTTGAGATTGGAGCAATTATTGTAACCGGGCTGAATTTATTCCCGATATCGTTTTGTATAATTAGAGCTGGTCTTGCTTTACCAATTTCTTTACCTACAATTGGATCAAGGTTAACTAAATAAACATCTCCACGAAGAAGTGGTGCAACTATTCCTGTTTTACTCTTTATCTGCATAATTCCAATCTTCCTGGGATTTTAAATAATAATCATAATTTGCTTTATATCCATTTTCTAATTCTAGTTCAATTCTTTCTTTCTCAATTTTTTGAATGTATTCTTGTATTGCTTTACGAGCTATTTCACTTACAGTTTGATTTGTTTGCTTAGAAATTCTATTTACTTTTTTCGATAAATCCTGATTGACGAAAAAACTTAGTCTTTCTTTTTTTTCTTTTGAATGTACCGAAGCCATAAAACATTCCTTTCACTTTTTTATTGCAATAAATATGTGTAAAATGTTGTGCAATATCAAGCAAACAATTAAGCACATTTGTTAAAAGGCAACTTCGGAGGTCTGGCAATCGGACATAAATATTCCCGACAAAATAAATTTAGCAATAATTTCTAGCCGAAGGCGCATAAATCTGACAAACTGACTAATAAAACTTAACAAGTTATTGCTTATTTTTTTCTTAAAATTTTTTCATACGCTAACAAGTCATCTTGTGTATTAAGATTAAGAAGAAGTTCTTTTTTTATGAATGGCTGATCTGCAACCTCAATAAATTTTCCTTTTACTTTTTTAAACAAATCAAATACACTTACGTTAATCTTTCCGTTCTTTTTTACTGAGGCATTTTTTAGAAGTTCATATGCAGCACCGTGAATTTCTTTTTTGTAGATTCCGCAGAGGAAATGAAGCTTCCCTCCTATCGAAGGAATAAGTATCGATTCATCATCATAATTATCTATAAGAAACGAAATAAATTCACTGTTAACAAAAGGCAGATCGGTTGCAATAAAAATATTATACTTTTTATTTGTGCAAGACAAGCAAGAATGAATTCCTGCAAGTGGACCAGATCCTTTAAAGATATCTTCAATTATTTCTCTTTGCAGAAAATGATAAGTGCCCGGATCGTTGGCACTTATAAATATTTCCGAAGCAAAAGGCTGGAGAAGTGCAACAGTTCTTTCGATTAAGGATCTGCCATCGATCTGCATTAGAGATTTATTTATACCAAGTCTCTTCGATTTGCCGCCTGCGAGAACAAAAGCATTAAAATTATGTTGAAAATATTTCTGTTTCATACGCTCATTCGTTTTAACCTCGGGAAACTCTGCAATGTTGTTTGAGGGATTTTTATCTGGGCTTTCAGCAGTGCATTCATTAGCTCGAAAGCATTTGCTACAGCATTTCCGTTAGGATGATTGTTCATTATCAAAAAAACTTTACGAACAGAATCTAATACTTCCATTACAGTCATAGCGATATTAATTATTTCTCCAGGTGAGTAAAGATAATTATATCTCTCATTTTGTTCTTGGTATGATTGTTTCTTGCCGAAATTCTTGATCGAGTCAAGCCATGCTTCCTTGTTTCTTCCGTGAAATCTAGCGTACAATTTCCCGTTTGATATCTTCGGTATAAATTCAATCGATTCACCAATAGAAGGTTGATCAATAGTACAGAAAGTTATTTGTTTTGCCCGCTTTTCATTCCAGGATAGATGACGTACTTCAACAAATTTATCGTATTCGTCGAAGAGTTTAACAAGTTTGCCTAGATATTGAATATTAGCTTCGGTTGCTTGAAATGAATAAGGAAATTGAATCAACAAACCGCCGAATCTTTCAAAAGCAGATAATTTATCTAAAACAAGTTTTACAGCTCTTTCCTGATTTGAGTTAAAGTTTTTCTTGTGTGTGAAATCTTGATGAAGCTTAACTGTAAATAGAAAATCATCCTTGTGGTCAACTTTTTCAATCCAACCATCAACCGTATTTGGGTTTATATAAACATAATAACTTGAATTGACTTCAACACAGTTGAAATAATCCGAATAGAATTGAAGCCAATCATAATTTTTTGATTGTTCCGCTTCGTAAAAACTTCCTATCCAATCTTTATAACTCCAACCAGCAGTACCGATATAAAGTTCTGGCTGCATATTATTCACCTAGAACCGTAATAACAATTTTACGTGAACCTCCCCTATTTCGGTGTTCGCAGATATATATGCCCTGCCAAGTTCCTAAATTGAATCTTCCGTTTGTAACGGGTACTGAAACTGATGAGCCGAGAAGTGAGGCTTTAATATGAGCAGGCATGTCATCGCTGCCCTCGTAAACATGTGTGAAGTGCGGAGAATCTTCCGGTACAATTTTATTGAAATGACTTTCAAAATCTGTTCTAACACTCGGATCAGCATTTTCATTTATCGTGAGTGAAGCTGAAGTATGTTTGATAAAAATGTGCGCTAATCCTCTGGAAACTTTTGAAAGTTCTCCAATCTGCGATTCTATCTCATCAGTTATCAAATGAAAACCGCGAGGTTTAGGTTTAATCGTAATTTCTTTTTGAATAATCATGATTAAATATAAAAAACCTCCGGAGCTATCAAAACCCCGGAGACAATTAGTTGATTTATATTTCGAATTTTATGCCTTGAGCAAGAGGGAGTTCACGACCGAAGTTAATTGTGTTTGTTTGTCTGCGCATATAAGCTTTCCAAGCATCCGAACCGGATTCGCGTCCACCGCCGGTTTCTTTTTCGCCGCCGAAAGCTCCGCCTATCTCCGCACCGGAAGTTCCGATGTTCACATTAGCAATTCCACAGTCACTTCCCCAAGCTGATAAAAATTCTTCCGATTCATGAATATCTGTCGTGAAAATTGCTGATGATAATCCCTGCACCACGTCGTTATGAATTTTAATTGCTTCACTTACATCACCTTTATACTTCAGTAAATATAGAAGTGGAGCAAATGTTTCCTCCTGAACAATCTGGTAACTGTTTTCAGCTTCAGCTATCGCCGGACGGACGTAGCAACCAGATTCATAACCTTCACCTTCAAGTACTTCGCCGCCGAAAATAATTTTACCACCTTCTTGTTTTACTTTTTTGATAGCAGTTGTAAATTCTTCAACTGCTCCCCTGTCGATAAGCGGACCGACATGATTAGATTCGTCAAGCGGAGTTCCAATTTTTAATGTCGCGTAGGCTTTCAACAAAGATTCTTTCACTTTATCATAAATAGATTCGTGCATAATAATTCTTCTTGTTGAAGTGCAGCGCTGTCCTGCCGTTCCAACCGCACCGAATACAATAGCGGGAATTGCCATTTTAAGATCTGCACTCGGAGTCAGAATAATTGCATTATTTCCGCCAAGTTCAAGAATTGTTTTTCCGAATCTTTTTGCCACAACTTGTGCTGCATGTCTTCCAACCGATGTTGAGCCTGTCACAGAAACAAGCGGAACTCTTTTGTCGTTCAACATTCTTTCACCGACAGTTTTTCCCTTTCCTATTACCAGAGAAAATAAGCCTTCCGGAAGGTTGTTATCTTTAATTACGTCTGCAAGAATATTCTGCACAGCAATTGCTGTTAACGGAACTTTCGACGAAGGTTTCCAAAGATTGGTATCACCGCAAACAGCTGCAATCATAGCATTCCAGCTCCATACTGCAACCGGAAAATTAAATGCGCTTATTGTTGCAACGACACCGATCGGATGATACTGGTCGTACATCCTGTGGTTTGGTCTTTCGGATTGCATTGTGAAACCATAAAGCTGTCGAGATAGTCCAACTGCAAAATCACAAATGTCGATCATCTCTTGAACTTCTCCCAAACCTTC
>JAGFIY010000164.1 GCA_024103215.1 Melioribacteraceae bacterium
CCCTCTGTCAGAATTTTAACATACAAGAAAATCATAGGACCATAGAGATAAGGGAAAGAATTTGAAAAGCCGGACGTCCAAGGGAAATGCTTTATTATACCTGTTAAATAAGCAGCACCATTGAGCAAATCCAATGAAAAAATTATCATCAGAATACCAAGAAGTTTGTTTGCAGTAGTATTTTCTTTTTTCTTAAAAAGAAATACATTTAGCAAAAAACCCTGAGCTGCACCAATTATGAAAATGTATGATATTATGTTGGAATATTCTAACATTCCTGAGAAAAAAAATTGGGAAAATTAATTTAATAATTTTTTGGGATAATACGCTGATTACAAAAATCAATTGCTTAGCTGTTCAGCAATCAATTCTTGCTAAATATCAAAAAAAATAGGTAAAACATTTATCAACTTGTGTATATAATTCAAAATTCCTGTAAGTTTTAAAAAAACATTAGAGGGTTATGATGAAGAAAGCCATATTACTATTAGCAGTATTAATTCTGATGACTTCAAACATATCTTTTGCTCAAGAAGGAAGACCGCAGTACAAAATAAGAAATGAAAGAGCAGGAGAATATATTGGAGACATAATAATTGAGCTCTTCCCTTATGTTGCACCGCTGCATGTGGCAAATTTTGACAGTCTCGTATCAATTTCATTTTACGACAGCACAGCTTGGCACAGAGTAGTCCCGGATTTTGTAATTCAAGGTGGTGATCCGAACTCAAAACATGGCCCAAGGGATACTTGGGGATATGGAGATTCAACTCAAGCCACAGTCCCGGCAGAATTCAGCAAAGTTTCACACTTAACCGGAATTATAGGTGCCGCAAGAGATGAAGACATAAACAGCGCTACTTCTCAATTTTATATAAACACGTTCGATAATACCGGTTTGGACGGCAGCTATACTGCTTATGGAATTGTAGTTGAAGGAATGGATGTCGCTTATGATATTGAGTCATCACCCCGCGATGCTAACGATAATCCGCATGAAAAAATTGAGATGTTTATTACAAGAATTGGCTTAAATGAAAGCATACCCGGTATTCCCGAACTGATATCGCCTGATGATAATGTGACTGCATTCACACTCGATACTAATTTTGTATGGACACCTATTGAAGATGCGGTTCTTTATATGCTAGAAATTGCTCATGATACTGCCTTTACAGATATTGCCCTTCGGGATTCTTTTGAAGTAATGAATGGAAACATAGTTGCTAAAATCCGTGAAATTGAACTCGGCGAGAAAAAATTCTTTTGGAGAGTAAGAGCTAATAACGGTGCAAAGTTTGGTGAATATTCCGAAATAAGAAGATTTACTACGTCTATTGCCCCGCCCGTTTTGCTTTTCCCGCCGGATTCATCAACAGGTGTTACAATAAATCCCTTGCTTCTTTGGGAAGAAGCCGAGGGTGCAAATTCCTACAGGCTTCAAATGGTTAAAACTTTTCCGACTTTCGATCCTTTAAGACTTATAGTAGATGAAGCAGGGCTTACTTCGACCGAGTTTCAACTTAATGGGTTAGAAAATAACAGAAGATACTATTGGAGAGTTTTAACTGAAACTGATGATTATGATAGTCCGTATTCACCGGTGTATATGTTTACAACTGAAGATATTTCCGATGTTGAAGATGAAAACTTACCGCAAGAATTTTCTCTCGAACAAAATTATCCGAATCCTTTTAATCCGAACACAAAAATTAAATTTTCAATACCTTCTGTTACCAAAATAACTCAGTCCGTTTCAACAAAATTGGTTTTATACGATCTTCTCGGTCAAGAAGTAAAAACTATCCTTAATGAAAAACTAGTACCGGGAATCTATGAGGTAGAAGTGGATGGATCAAATTTGCCGAGTGGCGTTTATCTCTACAAATTAACAAGCGGCAATTATTCACAAACAAAAAAAATGGTCTTAATTAAATAACAAGGAATTATTTAAAAAATATAAATCATAAAATACTACTTGAATTTATGCTTGGTGTAGAAGGATTACCGGTAATACTAAATATTACTACATCAAATATAACTTCTCTTTTTGATTAAATAAGCGAGGAAGTTTTGTTTACAAGCAAGGAACCGGCTCTATAAAGCAAAATAAATAATGTAATTATTCATTTTATTTTATGTATCTTTACACCGTTAAAAAATGATCATTTATGCTGATGATTTTTTAACTGTTTTGCTGTTAGTAAATGTTAAACTTGCCTGACTTCACCGATTTATCCCAGCCTGTTGAATCTTACTAAATTAAAATCACCCGAAATTTTGTGTATTCAGTTTAAAAATTATTTAGAAGGAAAAAGATGGTTTCATTTAAAGACCTCGGTATTGATAGTAATCTTATTAAAGCCGTTGAAGAATTAGGATTTGTAAATCCAATGCCGATCCAGACGGAAGTAATTCCAGTTATGCTTAAAGATCAGCCGCAGGATATTATTGCTTTGGCACAAACAGGCACAGGTAAAACGGCTGCTTTTGGTTTGCCGATAATTCATAAAACAGATTCGAAAAAAAGAAATGTTCAGTATTTGATAATTAGTCCCACAAGAGAACTATGTTTACAAATTGCCGATGATTTAAGAGACTATTCTGTAAATAGTAAAAACATAAGTATAGCGGCAGTGTTTGGCGGTTCAAGTATGGAAAGACAGATTGATAAACTTAAACGTGGAGCCCAAATAGTTTCAGCGACTCCGGGCAGACTTTATGATTTAATTCGTAGAAATGTCATTGATCTAACTGACGTAAAAGCAGTTATTCTCGATGAAGCTGATGAGATGCTGAATATGGGATTCAAAGAAGACCTCGAGGCTATTCTTGAAGCAACACCTAAGCAAAGAAACACGTATATGTTTTCTGCAACTATGCCGGACCAGTTGTTAAAAATTGCCAATAAGTATATGCATAAACCGATTGAAATAACTGTCGGAAAGAAAAACACAGGCGCCGAAAATGTTAAACACATTAGTTACTTCGTTCAAGCCAGAGACCGCTACTTGGCGTTGAAAAGAATTGTTGATTATCACCCCGATATTTACGGAATAATTTTTTGCAGAACACGTCAGGAAACTAAAGAAGTTGCAGAAAAATTGTTGCAGGACGGATACAATGCTGAAGCATTACACGGTGATCTTTCTCAACAGCAGAGAGAAGTTGTGATGAATAAGTTTAGAATTCGACACACAACTTTGCTTGTTGCAACTGATGTTGCGGCGCGTGGACTTGATGTTGAAAATCTTTCTCACATAATAAATTATAATTTACCTGATGAACTTGAAATTTATACACACAGAAGCGGACGAACCGGAAGAGCAGGTAAACACGGTACTTCGATTATAATTGCTAATCTTAAAGAGAAAAATAAAATTAGATTGATTGAAAATATGTTGAATAAAAAATTTCAAAATCTGCCTATTCCTTCGGGAAAGGAAATTTGCGAAAAACAATTGTTTCATTTAATTGATAGAGTCGAAAAAGTAGAAGTGGATCAGACTAACGTTGAAGCATTTCTTCCGCAGATTATCAAGAAATTGGAATGGATGGACAGAACAGAATTGATACAAAGATTTGTTTCGATTGAGTTCAATAGATTTTTAGACTACTACAAAAATTTGCCTGAACTAAATGTGCCGTCGGGAAAAAACGAAAGAGGTAATAGAGATTCAATTCGCAAGGCAAACGGATACACACGTTTCTTTATTAATCTCGGTTCGAGAGACGGACTGCAGCCAGCCGCTGTTATTGGTATGATTAAAGATTATTCACGAGTTAAATCTATAGATATCGGTGAAATAGAAATTATGAAAAACTTCTCCTTCTTTGAGGCTGACGGAAATTACACAAATGAAATACTTTCCGGCTTCAATATGCAAGTAGTAAATGGTAGAGAAATCAATGTTGAAGTTGCTGAACGCAAGAAATCTGAAGGACGTTCAAAATCATTTAACGGCGGTAGTAGAAAGAAAAGAAGATTTGACAAAATTGACAGAAATAAAAAACCGGTTAGAAGAAAAAGAAAAAATTGAAGTAGGGGTTATTCATGTGAGCGGGTTCGGAATAAGCTGTCAAAGTTAACTTTACATTTTTATCCTACACCTGAGTTTATTATTTACTAATTTAATAAAATGAATATTAGTAATCTTCAATTCAATTTGAGCTTAATTCTCTTTGCGGCAAGTTCAACAATTCGTTTAAGCGTTTTTCTGTATGAATAACCTGCATATTTTGCCGAACGCATAAACCCGGCGTCTTCGGTTAAATCGGGATTCGGGTTTACTTCCAGAACATAAAGTTTCTTGCTTTTGCTTAAACGCATATCAACCCGGGCATAATCTCTGCACCACATTGCCCTAAAAGCAGCTTTGGCAATTGTACCCGCTTCTTCAGCAATTCTTTTGGATAGTTTCGCAGGACATTTAGGAATTGTTTTGTGATAAGCTTCATGGTATGGATCCCACTTTGCTTGATAGCTTACAATATTGTAAAGATGATCAGGCATTTTCGAAAAATCTATTTCGCTTATTGGTAACACACGCGGTCGTTTATCGCCGAGCACTGCAACATTTAACTCCCGACCGTCTATGAATTCTTCACATAAAGCAGGCTGAGCATATTCAAAAAGAATATGTTCAATTCTGTTTTTCAATTCTTCCTTGTTTGTAACTATAGATTCGTTTTCTATACCAACACTGGCGTCTTCGTAAGCCGGTTTAATAATAACCGGATATTTCAAACCAAGCTTATAATCCTTTTTAGGTTTGCTTATAACTTTGAATTTAGGGGTTCTTATCCCGACGGAACTTAAAATTCTTTTCGTCAGTGTTTTATTTTGACAAGTTCCCAATGCTTGCGGAGGAGCTCCAGTATAAGCAATTCCTAATAGCTCAAGTATCGAGGCAAAACTCATTTCAAGTTTTGCGTTATCTTTGTAAATCTCAACCAGGTTAAAAATTACATCGGGTTTGTTTTTATTATAATCACGAAAGAAAATATCAATATCGTCAAGAATATTTAGAATATAAGCATCGAAACCGCTTTTTCTTAATGCTTCCGCTATTGCTTCGTATTCTGCAATCGGGTCGTGTTCGGCAATTTCGAAATATGGTTTAAAATCGAGATTATCATTTAACTGAGTCTGATATTCGTCGTTTATTTCCGGATAAGCCTCGTTATAAACTACAGCCACTTTCATCTATAATAAGCCCTTGAATGAAATGAAATCAAAACTAAATAAATTTGAAAAGCATTACAAAAGTTTTTATTATCTTATATTCACCATCAAATAAGGAAGTTTATGAGTTTTTACCCGCAGCCTAACCGCTATCAATGTGGTCCGTTCGCGTTAAAGTATGCACTTGTTATGCTTGGAATTTTTAAAAACGAAAATAAAATTGGGATAATTGCCGGAAGTACATGGTGGGCGGGTACTGACGAAATCGGTCTGGCGCGAGCTGCTTCTTCTTTTGACTGCAAGATGAAATATTTTACTTCCGATGATTTTGACGAAGCGCGCAAAATGTTAAATGCAGAATTAAAAAAGGGGTTACCATGCATACTTAGCGTTAATAATTGGGAGCATTGGATTTCTGTCGTAAACTATAGTCAAGGTAAATATGTTGTTGTCGATAGCGAATTGGATAAAGTTATAGCTGTTTATAATACTTCGCAGCTAAAGAGAAAATGGAAATATTATGATGAGGAAGAGGATTATTACAGCTTTGATGGTTACGCTCTCAAACCGAAATTTAAAGTAACTACTAGGGCAAAAATAAAACTATCTCATGCGCGTCAATTGATGTTTAAAAGAAATGACGATCTCGCAAAAAAGTGGGACCAGTATTTTAATGATTTGATTTCGATTACTCGCCCACGCACAAAAATTACTACAAATTTTTTAACATTTGATGAATTTTTAAGAAGGCACGAACATAATCTAATTAAAATTGTTGCGGATTGGCATGGGATGCCGAGTTACAGTGAGATCGGTAAAATTATAAACAACATGAAATTTATTGCCGAGGTTTACGATTTAATTATCCCACTCGCTGAAGAGAAAAGAGCACTTATTGATATCACTTCTTTGTTGATGATGTATGCCTGCGGCAAGTACGGTATGGATCCAATTTATTAGAGGAAATATTATGAACGAACCGAAACGAAATCCAAAAATATTAAGAAGAGAAGATACTGCACTTCTTATTATTGATATTCAAGAAAGAATTCTTGGTGTTATGCAAAACAAAGAATCTTTGATAGATAACAACCTTAAGCTGATTAAAGGATGTAAAATTCTTTCCGTTCCGATATTTTATACCGAGCAATATCCGAAGGGTTTGGGTGAGACTGCTGAGTCTTTGAGAGCCGAACTTGAAAACTACGAGGCGATTCAAAAGATGACTTTCAGCTGCTATGCTGCGGGAGATCTTTTCGAAACATTACAAATGCAGAAAATTAAACAAGTAATTGTCTCCGGCATTGAATCTCACGTTTGTGTTCAGCAGACGGTACTCGATCTGATTACAAATGGTTTTCAAGTTGATCTTGTTGCGGATGCTGTTTCGTCCCGGAAAGAAACTGATTATAGAACCGCATTGGAAAGAATGAGAAGCAACGGGGCTGAGGTTACTACTACAGAATCCGTGTTGTTCGAACTTTTGAATATATGCGGTACTGACGAATTCAAATCGGTTTCGAAACTTGTTAAGTAGAATTTACATTTAGATTTTTTATGAAATTTCTTTTTATCTTCATTGCGGTTTTCTTAAGCATGAACAGTCGGCAACAGATAAAAAATTATGATCTGAAAAAATTTGATCAGCAATTAGTGCTTCATAAATCTTTAAACGAAATTTCCGCACTTGCTTTAAATAATAATCAAAGACTTTTCGCGCTTCAGGACGAAGCAGGAAAAATTTATGAGCTTGATATTATATCAGGAAATATTCTTAAAATATTTACGCTTGGTAGAACAACTATAAATGCGGATTTTGAGGGACTCGCCATTGTCGGTGAATCATTTTTTGCAGTGACTAGTTCCGGCATTTTGTATGAATTTAATGAAGGCAAAAATAACGAATCAGTAATTTATCAAACTTACCACCTTGGTTTCGATTCAAAGTTTGATATAGAAGGACTTTGTTATGATAGAAAAAATAATTCACTACTGATCGCACCCAAAGAATATGCCGGTAAAAATTATGAAGAGCATAGAGCCATTTATTCATTCGACCTTGGACAAAAAAAGATAAATCCGAAACCAAAATTTTTAATTTCCCTAAATCAGCTTAAGGATAAGTTTAATATAAAAGATTTTTTCCCTTCCGCGATTGAGTACAATGAACTGACTGGCAGTTATTTTATTCTTTCCTCAAAAGGGAAAAGCTGTTTGGTTGAAATTGACATAGAAGGAAACGTTACTTCTGCAGCGGAGTTCGACAAAAAAAATCACAGACAACCGGAAGGAATTGCATTTCTTAATTCGGGAACAATGCTGATATCCGACGAAGCTTCAGGAAAATCTCCCACATTAACTTTTTATTTATACCACGAATGAGGGGTGAAGCGTTGAAGAATAAAATTATTTTTCCCCTTTTGATTTTCTACTCTTTATTCTCGACTGTTTCTGCACAAACAAATTATCGTGATACACTTTTAGCACCAAATCCCGGATATCAAGCGGGCTGGCTTCATAAGTTTTTTTTTGGAGATCATTGGCGGGATGTTTGGGCAGCTCCTTTCAAAGTGAAGATACTCGATCTTGATTCTTTTGCAGGGGGGCTTACACCGATAAAAGAAGGAGGAGGACTCCAAACTAAATCTCTCCGTTTCAAGGGCAACGACAACCACGTTTGGAAGTTTAGATCGATGGATAAAGACCCGGCGAGAGTGCTTCCCGAAGTTCTGCAAAATACAATAGCTGCCGAACTTGTTGAAGATCAAATTAGCTGGACACATCCAACGGCTTCGCTTGCAGTTGCTCCACTGCTTGATACTTTGAATCTTTTGCATTCGCCGCCGGAAATATTTTTCATGCCGGACGATCCGAAATTAGGTGAGTTTAGAGAAAATTTTGCAAACATGCTTGGAACGATAGAAATTCATCCCGATGTCGACAAGGATGAAAGAATAGAATTTTTTAATGCGGAAAAAGATGAAGGTACCATCGATCTTTTTAAAAGATTGGAAAAGAAACTCGACGAATATGTTGCTGTAGAGGATTATCTTAAAGCACGTCTGCTTGATTTAATAATAGGAGACTGGGACCGTCATGCTGATCAATGGAAGTGGGCAAGATATACGGTTAATGGAATACAAACCTGGTTCCCGGTTCCGCGGGATCGTGATCAAGTTTTTGCAAAATTTGACGGACTCCTTGTCCGCGCAGCTGAATATGCTGTGCCCCAGTTTAACGATTTTGGTTATTCTTATAACAATATCCGAGATATTACTTGGAACGGCAGATTTGTTGATAGACATTTTCTTCCTGAGATAACCTTATCAAAATGGGACTCTGTTACAAATGTTGTTTATAATAAAATTACTCCTGAAGTAATCTTTGATGCGGTAAAAAAAATGCCGGACACAGTATTTGGAATTTCAGGAGAAGAGATAATAGATAAATTAATCAGCAGAAGAGAAAAACTGATTGATATATCAAAAGATTATTACGAGTTGATAAACGATGTTGTAGATGTTTTCGGTTCGGACAAAGACGATTCACTTTTTGTTGAACGTATTTCAAATAATACAACATTAGTAAAGCTAGTCAGTTACGATGAAGGAAAAAGTTTTTTACGGTTCAATAAAATTTTCGAAAACTCGTTAACAAATGAGATTAGGATTGACCTGCTTAAGGGAGACGACGTGGCGTTGATCTCTGGTGAGGTTGATTCGGGCCCGTTATTAAGAATTATCGGCGGAAAGGGGAAAGATAAGTTTATAGATAGTTCGAAAGTAAACGGTTATTTCCTTTGTATTACTCCAATTCCGGATGCTGAAAACAAAACTTTAATTTACGATCATGGCGATGCCACTGAGATCTACTATGCTGCCGGGACAAAATATGACAACGAAAAAGTTGAAGTACCTGATGATGATGAACTTAGATACAGACCACCGCAAAACGACCGCGGAAATTATTGGCTCACGTTTCCGTTGATCGGCTTGGACTCGGACGATGGTTTGACAATCGGACTCAATCCAACGGTTGAAAAATATAATTTCAGGGCTGTTCCCTATGAGTATAAACTTTCGTGGGAGGCAATCTATGCAACACGTCCCGGAGAAGCCCATATCAGCTTTGACGGTAAATTCAATTCTATTTTCAAAAACGCTTCGATAAATTTTTATGCAGCCTTTTCTTCGCTAAAGTTTACTCAATATTTCGGATACGGAAACTTAACTGATTATGATTCGGATCTGGATGATGATACGGATTTCTATAGATTAAAAAACAGGAACTATACAATAAGAATATCGATGGAAAAAGAATACTGGGGGAATGTTAATCTTTCATTAGGAGCTGCAGTTTCGTTCAATGAATTTAATTTGAATTCTGTATTTCTGTTAAATTCGTTTCCTTATGGGGAATACGGACTCGGTAAGTTCTTTGTCGGAGATCTTAGAGCCGGAATAAAAATCGATACGAGAGATTATATCTATAATTCTAAAAAAGGGATAGTGTTAAATCTAGAAGCGCATGTTTTTTCCTTCTCGAAAGATTTGGTTGAACCTGTATATAAAAGTAAGATTGATTTTAGAACATATTTAACGACGAAATTTATAACGAGATCAACCCTTGCAATAAGAGCCGGTGCTGAAAAAACTTGGGGCAAACATCCGTTCTTTTTAGCTTCATTTTTGGGCGGCAAAGAAAATCTTCGAGGCTATCCGCGTGAAAGATTTTCCGGCGAAACATCTCTGTTCTTTCAAAGCGAAGTGCGAACAAAATTATTTAATGCAAGTGTTATTCTTCCCGCCGAGGTTTTTCTTTTGAGTTTTGCGGAAACAGGAAGGGTATTTTCGTCGCTTGAATCATCAACCAAATGGCATCCATCGTACGGTGGAGGAATTGCTTTGGCTTATTTTGAAAAACTGCTTACTGTTTCTGGGGTGGCTGCATTTTCGCCGGAAGGAATTCAACTTCATGCCGGTATAGGAATGATGTTCTAACCATGTATCTTTTTTAGATAGTTATAAACTTCATATTGTGCTCTAATTTCTTTTCCTTTTGGAGATTTCTTATACTTGTTTGATTGTGTTTTGTTTATTATACGGTTATGTGTGTTATCAGATATATGAATGGCAATAATATCGAGCAGAATTCTTTTTATATCCGGATCATAAATCGGGAAAGCCGCTTCAACGCGTCTGCTTAAATTTCGTTTCATCCAATCGGCAGATGAAAGATAAATCAAATCGTCCCCGCCGTTACTGAAGTAGTACAAACGAGAATGTTCAAGAAATCTATCTACTATGCTGAAGGCTTTTATATTTTCGCTTAAGTTTTTTTCGCCCGGGATCAAACAGCAAATTCCTCTTACGAGAATTAAAATTTCGACCCCGGCATTGCTTGCTTCATAAAGTTTGCCGATCATTCGTCTATCTTCAAGGCTGTTCAATTTTAGAATTATTTTTGCCGGAGCTCCTCTCTTTGCAAATTTAATCTCATTGTTTATAAGCGAATCAAACTTGTTCCGCATATTGAATTGTGCAACCAAGAGATGTTTGAACTTATCGTTAACAATTCTTCCTTCGAGATAAAAGAAAACTTTTTCAACCTCTTCGGTTATTCTTTTATCGGTAGTGAACAGTCCAAAATCGGAATAAATTTTTGCAGTTTTTTCATTGAAATTACCTGTGCTCAAGTAACAGTAATCCTTGATTTCTCCATTAATCTCCCTTTGTATTAAAGCAATTTTTGCGTGGACTTTAATTCCGGGAAAACTATAAAGAACATGAATCCCGGCTTTCTGCATTTCTGCCGCCCAAGAAATGTTTGACTCTTCGTCAAAGCGGGCTTTTATTTCAACGAACACAGTTACATCCTTGCCGTTATTAGCTGCTTTGATCAGTGACTGAACTATTTGAGAATTTGAAGCAACTCTATATTGAGTTACTTTTATTGTTTTTACTGATGGGTCCTTTGCCGCAGCTTTCATGAAATTAAGTAAGTAATCGAATTTTTGATAAGGATAATGGAGCAGATGATCGGAGCTTTCCATTGCCGCATACATATCCGGATATGAGTCTATTTTCTTATGATTCAAGACGGGCATCGTTTCGAATTCAAGATGTTTTCCCACCGGATTAGGGAAATCAAAAAAATCATTGAAGTTATGATAACGGCTTCCTTCATACATATCTTCAGGGCGGAGTTGAAATGCTTCGCGCAGAAATTTAATGAAAGGTTTAGGTATTGATATATCATAAAGGAATCTTGCCGGAACCCCCGTACTTCTTCGCTTTAGTCCCTTCTCAATTTTTGTAAGCAAATCACCTGTAAACTCATCTTCCACATAAAGTTCGGCATCACGCGTAAGTTTTATCGCATAGCTGTCTACGATGTTGTAAGCTTTGAAAATATCCGGAAGACAGTAACGAATTATATCGTCTAGAAAAATTATAAAATGTTCTCCGTTTCGTTCAGGTAAAAGTACAAATCTCGGCAGATGGTTCGAGGGAATTTCGAGAAGCGCATACTGATATCTAATTCTTTTAGGTGGTTCTTTCTTTTTTGTTTTGTTCGTCAATCTTATCGCAAGGTAAAGCCTATTGTTTTTCAGGAAAGGGCTGATCTTGTTTTTGATTAAAATTAAAGGCTGAATGTGTTCGATTATGTTATCTTCAAAATAAGTTTTGATAAACTTCCCTTGTTGAGGATCGACGTCCGAATCACTTATAAGGTGAATTCTATTCTGCTGTAGTTCCGGCAGAATTTTGCTGCGGAATATGTTGCCGAAAAATTCTTGCTGTTTGTGAACAGTTGAATGAATCTGTTTAATTAACTCCTGGGGAACGAATGTAAGTTTGTTTAGAGATTTGTCCTTTAAGTTGAGTAATGCTCTTAAAGAAGCAACTCTAACACGAAAAAATTCATCTAAGTTGTTTGAATATATTGCAAGGAATTTTATCCGCTCATACAACGGATTTCTTTCATCGTCGGCTTCTTGGAGAACACGATGGTTAAATGACAACCAGCTTAATTCGCGGTTAAAGATATTGTATTTACTTACCATCGCGGTTGGTATAATTCTTTGGAAAATCAAAGAAGATTTGGTCTGCGGTTTTCGGTTTAATTTCTTTCCAGCCGTTGTGAAGTTTTAATACTACAATACCGCATGTGGGAATATTTTCTATATATTTATCAGAAATCAAATTGTTGAAAACTGTCAATCCCGGGTTGTGGCCGAAAATCATCACGGAATTTTCGCTATTAAGTTGAGCAAGAATTTCAACAATAGTTCCTGATGAAGCAAGGTACAAATCGCTTTCATGCACAATTGAATCAAAGTTATATCCGATTTTACCGGCAATAATCTCCGCAGTGGAAATCGCCCGTTTTGCGGGACTTGAAATAATAAGGTCGGGAAGGATATTCTGTTTTGCCAGAAGTTCCCCCATAAAAGGGGCATCACGTTTACCTCTTGAGTTTAACGGTCTTTCAAAATCGGAAAGATCGGGAAACTTCCAGCTTGATTTTGCATGACGAACGAGATAAAGTGTTTTGTTGGAATTATTCAATTATAACTCCTAAATCACGGGCTTCGGGAAAAAAGACAAATGCAATTGTAAAAGCAATCACTGAAATTATCATTCCGTAAATAAATATTCCGTAACAGTAATTAAGATATCTATATTTCCTGCCGAGAACTTGACCCAAATAATAAAAATCTTTGATCATTGCAGAATATAGATATTCTTTGTCTCGTATCAACTGATTCATTCCCCATTCAAAATCTTTGAGTTTCATGTTGAAAAAATTTCCGAAGAAGAGAAGGTTTGCCCGCTTTTGAGAAATATCCTCATTAGTAAAAGTTCCGGAAGTGATTTTGGGACGAGTAACTAGTGTTGCAAAAATCAAAGTGACAACACTTACTATCGTGATGATAATAGTCGGAATGACTAAGTGAGTGTTTGTGTCAAGTTTACGTATAAGTATTGCTATTATTGCCGTTAGAAGAATTGTATTTACACTTATCATTATATTTGCTTTGCTGTCAGCCATCGAACTGAACTCAACGTGAGTTCTCATAACGTTTCTGAACATAGTTTCTATAGATCTTCCTGCGGTGTTGATCTCTTTTTTTTTGTTTTTAAGTTTTTCTTTTTCGACGAAAAGTTTCTCTGTTTTCAGTTTTGTTTCCTGCTTCTTCGAAAGTTTTTTCCTCAGTTGCTTTTGTAGTTTTAGAAAGTTTTTTCTTTTTTGATCGCCGAATTTTTTCTCCGCGTAATCCGTGAAAAATTTATGCTGCGATAAAAAATTTATGCTGTTTTCAAGCCATTCGGTTTCTAAGAATTTTTTCTTATGCTTCTGTTCGATCTCGATTCTCAAAAACTCATTTTTTATGAAAAACTCATCCGTACCGAGGTGATGCAGATCCGCATCGCAAATAACTTCTTCCATAAGATTCTTTGGCTGCTGAGGTACTTTTGTTGCGAGTATGCAGTTTTTTACATCATCGATAAACGATCGATCCACATTTTCTTCAAGAAGAAATTCTTCGGCATACTTTGCGCTTAATTCCTCGTGCCCATCATCTCCTTTTATATAACCGGTATCGTGAAACCAGGAAGCAATCACAACTAAATTCAATTCTTTTTCGGTTAATCCAGCGTTATTGCCGATATCTTTCACCGCCGATATAACTTCATGTGTATGGGATATATTATGGTAATAGTCATCCGCCATATTGGATTCACTGAAGAGTTTTGTAACTCTTTCTTCGGTTTTCTTTAAAAGTTTTTCCATATGATAAAATTTCTTTAGATAATGTGAATTATAATAAATATTAAATAAGTAATTAACAATACCAGCTGTGTCTACCCAGGCTTTTCTGATAATAATTATTCTTCTTAGTGTATAAGTATATTTTATCCCCGAAGTTAAATAAAAATTAGATTGCCTGATTAGAAATCAAATATCATTTGACAATATCGCATAACGATATTATTATTGCGATAATTGTTTTAATTGACTCATAGATTTAACTGTTTGTTTAAAATAATGTGGAAATATACAAATGGATTATTTAGTAATTATTGTTGTTGCCTTATTTGTAGCGGGATTAACTTTTTTTTCAGGCTTTGGTTTGGGGACTTTGCTTCTTCCCGGCTTTGCTATTTTCTTCCCGGTGGAGGTGGCAGTGGCAGCTACGGCGATTGTTCATTTCGTGAACAACATTTATAAATTCATTTTAATTGGGAAAGAAGGAAATTTAAAAATAATACTCTATTTCGGAATTCCCGCTGTGATTGCGGCTGCCGGTGGAGCGTATCTACTAGACTTTGTGAGCAAATTCGGTGGCACTCTTAATTATTCGCTTTTTGGTTATGAGTTTACGAACACACCTGTAAAATTAATGATAGCAATGCTTATGATAATTTTTGCTCTGTTCGAACTGCTGCCTAACCTTAGGAATTTCAATGTTACGAAAAAATGGATTCCTCTGGGAGGAATTCTTTCGGGTTTTTTCGGAGGTCTCTCAGGTCATCAAGGTGCGCTGCGTACTGCATTTTTGATACGAGCGGGTTTGGAAAAAAAAGAATTCATCGGGACAATAGTGGGTTGTTCCCTTCTTGTTGATATAACAAGAATAACAGTGTATGGAATTACATTCTTTAAAACAGACTTTAATATTCTTGATCAATCGGGTTTGACCGGACTATTAATCGCCGGTTCAATCGCAGCGTTTATCGGTACGACCATTGGGAGATATCTTCTTGAGAAAGTAACATTTAAATCAATTCAATATACAGTAGCAACAATGCTTTTTCTTCTTGCAATAGGATTGGGATTGGGGATTATTTAGGTGAAGTGATGCAATGTGTTAAAAAGATATTTTTAATGAAAGCCCCATTCCATTTGGCGTGATGTTTACATTGTCTTTCTTTGAAATACTTTCTCGTTTTGATTCTTGATCAATTACGAAAAGTCCACCAGCAAAACCAATAAGTGCACCGAAAAAAACATCGCTTGCCCAATGCTGGTTGTTATAAATCCGCGCATAAGCAGTTAGAGTTGCGAGACCATAAAAAAAAACTCGCGAGTACCATGTATCAAAATATTCTGCAAGAACTGTCGATGCCGCAAATGCAACGGTTGTATGACCGGAGGGAAATGATTGAATTTCGTTATCAAGTGTAAATAAATTGTATTTCCAAGGACCATCTCCCGAATAAGGGCGTTCTCTTCCGGCAATTATTCTAAAAGCCATAACAGATAACCCGCTGTAAGACAATGATTGAAAAAGAAGCCTTCCTAATTTTCTAATCTCGTCTTCTCCGGTCACCAAGCCGACCGCATAGGTTGAAAGACTTGCAATGTTTGCATATTGGACAATTCCATATGTGGTTGGAATATCCCAAATATCATTGTTGAGTGTTCGTCTGTCAATTCCGCCCCAGCCATCGAAGATTTTTTGATCGGTGTGCATCAACATATATGTAGCTGCCGCCGAACTACCGAATATTAACCAATCAGATCCATCGGCTCGAATTGGATAAGTGAAAAATTCGACACCATCTGACAGAAATATCTCTCCATCTTCCAATAATTTCTCACCGATTGTTTGAGAAATTATAATTGCAGGTACAAATATTATAATTAGTAATAACTTATTGTATGCTGTCATTAAAAACTGTAATGTGTCCTACCAAATAATAAATATTTCGCATTGAAGTTACAATTATATTATTTTTTGCTCTTTTGAAAGCAAACATTGTTATGAAAAAACCAGAAAGTTATTATCAGCAGTCGGGAGTTATCCCGTTTAGAAAAAACGGTACGAAGATAGAACTTTTGCTTATTACCTCCCGAAAGAAAAAGTCATGGATTTTTCCTAAAGGAATAATTGAGAACAAATTATCGCCTCAGCAATCGGCGGCAAAGGAAGCAATTGAAGAAGCGGGAGTTATGGGGAAAGTATTTAAGAAAAAAGTAGGAAAATATTATCTTCAAAAATGGGACGGTATCTGTGAAGTAAAAATTTATTTGATGGAGGTAGATAAAATTCTTAAAAGCTGGCAGGAAGAAAAAATTAGAAACAGGAAATGGGTTTCGGTAGACGCGGCAAAAGAACTTATTAAAAACAAGCAGCTTCAAAAAATTGTTAAGAATTTGGATAAGAGTGATTTCGCTAACTAATGACAGATAATCTCTTTTTGCGGTGTCTCGGAAATTAGTTTCGGACTCAGATAAGGAATTCCCAAGTTTAATCCTCTCAGTATAAAAATTATTCCCAGCACTAAAGCAAGAACCGGTATTAATTTGTTGATCCTTCTTTTTATTTCAACATTGATGAATCTTCCGAGCATCGCTGTTGCGAGCATAATCGGGGTTGTTCCTAAGCCGAACAGAGCCATATAAGCTGCACCGGAAAGTACTCCTCCGGTTGTTACTGCACCAGCTATCGCTACATATACGAATCCGCAAGGAAGAAAACCGTTTATAATACCAAACAAAAACAGTGATTGTGACGAACCGCTTTTAGTAAGTTTAAAGAAGGCGGATTTAACCGAATCTGCAAAGAATTTATAAACAGGAGTCTGAGCTGTTTTTGCCTTAACGGATTTTGGAATCAAAACGAAGATTACGATCGAAGCGCCGAGTGCAATCGAAGCATACTGCTGCAAACCAATCAATGAAAGTCTTTCACCTAACAGTCCGAAAACCAATCCGAAGAACGAATAAGTTACAACCCGACCAAGATTATAAAGAATGCGGCTTATCATGATTTGCAATTGTGAATTGTTACCTGTAGGTAAAGCAATTACTATCGGTCCGCACATTCCCACACAGTGAAAACTTCCAAGAAAGCCGATTACGAAACCTGTCCAAATATCCATCAGTTTACCATCAAAATTTTTTCAGTAAAATATTCAACTCCCTCAACTTGCCAATCGATTTTTATTTTCCACATTCCTTTATGCATAATTCCGGTTTCAAGGTACTGAGTATGCGAACTATCCGGAAGAACAAAAAAAGCAAGGTCGCTGTCTTGATCAGCCGGTCTATAAAGATGAATTTCTCCCGAGATAGATTTTGCCGGGAAAATCTTGGGGTAATTAATAATAATGTTGGAACTTGTTGTCTTGATCAAAATATTTTCCGGAAGACTTTTTGTTCTTTCAATTCGTTCGATTTGTTCCTGGTACTTAATTTCTTTTTCATAATAGTCGTCAGCAACAAGGTTGACATCGACAGTAAACGTAAATAACACAGTTCCTATTACAACAATCAAAAAAATTATTATCGTGTATAAAATTCCTTTCCCCCAATCCAGCTTAATCATCTCGTTCTCTCTTTCCTACTTTACCAAGGAAAGATGTACTAATGATGTCCATCGTCTTTCCTTCGGTTGTTACCGCAATTTCAAGCGGGGTGTTTAATTGTTTGATTTCTTTTTCATCAAGGATAACCATAAACTTTGCCTCAATCACACCTTGAGGTTTTGCAATCATATCGCTGCCGATAATTTTTATTTCTCCCTTAATATTTTGAAGCTCAAGTTTTGCCGGAATAGTTTTAAATGTTTTGTTCGTAAGAGTGAAATCATATAGATTGCTGATTTTGTTTTCCTCCTGCTGCTGATAAAGCATGCCGGGTGTTCTCAGAATTGCAAGTTCAAAGTCAGAGCGATTGACCATCATAAAACCAAGTATGCTTATTATTGCAAAAAGAACAATAGTATATCCAACGGCTCTCGGTGTAAATATTTTTCTTACTTTGTTTTCAATTTCGTTCAATGATGCATACCTTATCAAACCTTTGGGGCGATTAACCTTTTCCATTATCTCGTCGCAAGCATCAATACAAGCAGTACAGTTTATACATTCCAACTGAGTACCGTTTCTTATATCAATTCCTGTCGGACAGACGGCTACACACATATTGCAGTCAACACAATCACCAAAATCAGAAATTTCTTGATCTTTCTTAATTTTTCCTCGAGGTTCACCGCGCAAATGATCATAAGCAATTACAATAGAATTTTGATCGAGCATAACTCCTTGAAGTCTGCCGTAAGGGCAAATCAATGTACATACTTGCTCTCTGAAATGCGAAAAGACGAAATAGAACACCCCTGAAAAAACCGTAATAGCAAACAAGCCGGCAAGATGTTCTGAAGGCGGATCGGTTATAATATCAATCAGTTGTTCAATTCCTATTATATAAGCGAGAAATGTATTTGATATAATAAATGAGATTAAAAAAAATATAATGTGCTTTGATGTTTTTTTTACCAATTTTTCAAAATTATTAGGCTGCTTTGCCAACGCTCTTTGTCTTGGTGCATCACCTTCAATCCAATATTCAATTTTTCTGAAAACCATTTCCATAAATATTGTCTGAGGACAAATCCACCCGCAGAAAATTCTTCCATATACGACGGTAAATAAAAATATCGAAACAATTACGGCAATCATCGCAAGTACAAAGAGATGAAAATCGTGCGGACCGAACGGAATTCCGAATAAGATAATTTTTCTTTCCAGCAAATTTAAAAGAATTAACGGGTAACCATCAATTTTAATGAAAGGAGCACCAAATAGAAAAAGTAAAAGAAAAAATGCAACGATATTTCGTGCGGTAGTAAATTTACCTTTGGGCTTTTTAGGAAAAATCCAAACTCGCTTTCCTTCTTTTGTGACTGTTGCAAGTTCGTCTCGGAATTTTTCGGCTTTGTTTTCGGACGGGGCAGACAATTGAAAACCTCTTATTTCTTACTCAAATTTTCAATAACAATTATAACACTTTAGTAAATTAAAGGATAACCTCCTCGTTAAATTGAGGAGGTTATTTTATGGGACTAAAATGATTTTATTCGTTGCTTTCTGTTTCCGAAGTATCATCTTTCCAAATAGTTCCTTCCGGCGCTTTCGGGTTTGCCGGGGTAGTTCCCACAAGTGTTTTAATATAACTAGCAACATCCTGCATTTGATTAGGGGATAATTGTGATTCCCAACTTATCATTCCTTTTTGAGGAACTCCGTATTTAATTGTTCTGAAAATATCTTTAATGCTTCCGCCATGAATCCAATAATCATCGGTAAAGTTAGGACCAACGAGCCCTCCGCCGTCAACAGCGTGGCAAGCCGCACAATTTTTAACGTATATTTCTTCTCCGCTTGCAAGTGCGCCGGGATCATCAACAAACTTTACAGTTTCTTCATCAATCAACGCACCGCTTGCGGTTAATATCTGCTTTTCAATTGCAGCTTGTCTCACTTCGGCAAGATATTCTTCTTCTTGCACGTTGCCGCTCCCGATTATATGATAGTTAACAAGATAGATGACGGCGAAAAGAATTGTTCCGTAAAACATGGCAGAAAACCATGGCGGAATTTTATTGTCGAGTTCTCTGATTCCGTCATAATCATGGGAGAGAAGTATTTCTTCTTCCTTTGAAACCGGGGTTGATCTCGTCATAAATGCAAAAAATGATCTGAACGGAGCTAGAAATTTTTCACCTTCTGGATCATTAGATTCAGCATAAACCAAAACAAGCCACATAACCAATGCAACAAGAAATGCGGTTACTGCTATCATCAATTTTATTACCGATTCCAAAGTCGACCCCTCGGTTCCGGCTGCAGATACCGGGGAAGAAATCACCGGCAGCAAGACTAAAACAAGAAGTAATTTTAGTTTATTTAGTTTCATGATTTAACTCAGTATTATTTATAAATTCTTCATTATCATTTAATGGAATTTGTTCCATTTCCTTTATATATGATTTGTCGGTTCTTATCACTTTATAAATCACAAACACGAAAACGAGAAAAAAGATAACAAGCGATATCACCGGAAAAATGGAAACACCTTCAATATGACTTAAGTTATTAGATAACATTTAATCGTCCGTTTATTTATTTGCTGTTTCTGTTTTGATATCAGTTCCGAGCCGCTGCAGATAAGCTATAAGAGCAATAATTTCTGCATCCGGTTCAGCTATTACTCCGTTCTCCAACAGATCGTTTGAAATTGTTTCAGCTTGTTGATAAAGATCGTCCACTGCTTTTTCTTCATAACCATCAGAATAAGGAACGCCGATTGATCTCATAGCTTTTATTTTTGCAGGTGTCAGACTCAAATCAATCTTATTTGTTAATAGCCACGGATAAACAGGCATTAGAGACCCGGGCGACATCTGTCTTGGATTTTCCATATGTAGATAATGCCATAAGTTAGAATATTTTCCCCCAACACGATGAAGGTCGGGACCTGTTCGTTTTGATCCCCAAAGAAAGGGATGGTCGTAAACATATTCACCGGCTTTGGAGTATTCACCGTATCTTTCTACTTCTGATCTGAACGGTCTCACTAATTGAGAGTGACATGCATTGCAGCCTTCTTTGATATAAATATCTCGTCCTTCCAATTCTAATGGAGTATATGGTTTAACGCTTGAAATTGTCGGGATATTAGATTCGACTAAAAATGTGGGAAGGAACTCTACAATTCCACCGATCATAACTGCAATAATAACAGCTCCCGAGAAAATGATTGGTCGTTTTTCCAACCATCTGTGAAAAGTTCCTCTTTTTGGTTTGTCCTTCTCAATTACAAGAGGTGCTGCTTCGGTTTCTTCATTTGCCACAAAACTTCCTTGCTTTGCGGTTTTAACCAAATTGTAAAGCATTATAAACATTCCGATAAAATAAATACTCCCTCCTATTGAACGAATCATATACATCGGAACTATCTGCAGCACTGTTTCGAGGAAGTTCGGATATTTTAATAATCCAAGCGGAGTAAATTCTTTCCACATCAAGGATTGAGTCAATCCCGACCAGTACATAGAAGTAGCATAAATCACTATTCCTAAAGTGCCGAGCCAGAAATGTGTTGTTGCAAGTTTTTTTGAATAAAGTTGAGTCTTATATAATTTAGGTACCATCCAATAGAGCATTCCGAAAGTCAAAAAACCGTTCCATCCAAGCGCACCGATATGAACGTGAGCTATTATCCAATCCGTAAAATGAGCAAGTGCGTTTACGTTCTTCAGTGAAAGCATTGGTCCTTCGAATGTTGCCATACCGTAAGCTGTTACTGCAACAACCAAAAATTTTAACACGGGATTATCACGCACTCTGTCCCAAGCACCGCGTAGTGTCAATAGTCCATTTAGCATACCTCCCCAGGAGGGGGCAATTAACATTATTGAGAAAACTGTTCCGAGTGATTGAGCCCAATCGGGAAGAGCTGAATAGAGCAAATGATGAGGACCTGCCCAAATGTAAATAAAGATAAGAGCCCAAAAGTGGAGTATCGAAAGTTTATAGGAATAAACAGGACGGTTCGCAGCTTTCGGAAGATAGTAATACATCAATCCCAAATAAGGCGTTGTTAAAAAGAAAGCAACCGCGTTATGCCCATACCACCACTGAACAAGAGCATCCTGCACTCCGGCATAAACAGGATAACTTTTCAAAATACTAACGGGGATTTCTATTGAATTAACAATGTGAAGAATTGCAACTGTAAAAAATGTAGCGATATAAAACCATGCGGCAACGTAAATGTGTTTTTCTCTTCTTTTAATAACTGTTCCCAGCATATTAACCCCGAAGATAACCCACACAACTGCTATCAAAATATCAATAGGCCATTCGAGTTCGGCATATTCTTTTGAAGTTGTAAAACCATAAACCAAGGTTATCGCTGCCAGCACAATTATAAGCTGCCATCCCCAAAAATGAAGCTTCGAAAGAATATCACTAAACATTCTTGCTTTCGAAATCCTCTGAAGCGAATAATAAACTCCGGCAAAAATTGCATTACCGACAAAGGCAAAAATGACTGCATTCGTATGAAGCGGTCTTATTCTGCCGAAGGTAGTTTGAGCAATGCCGAAGTTTAATTCAGGTAAGTAGATCTGTAAAGCTATGATAACACCGACAAGCATGCCCACAATTCCCCAAAACACGGTAGCAATCGTGAAGAGTTTTACCGTCTGGTTATCATAACTGAATTTCTCCACATTCATAAATTTCTCCTAATGTTATAATTTATTTATGATTTTTGTTGTCGTCGTCTTTTTCCTGACCTGTTTTATCATTATCGAATAATATTCTAACCGATGGCGTATAGTTATCATCATACTGTCCGGATTTTACAGCCCATATATAAGCCATCAAAAATCCAATTGCTATTATCAGACTAAATCCAATCAAAATTAATATTACCGACATTAGATTAAGCCTTTTTTCTTTGCTAAAAAGTTTGTTGAAAAAACAGTAAATACAACAACTGAAATTGAACTTACCGGCATTAGTATTGCCGCAATAACCGGCGAAAGCAATGCTTGTACAGCAAAACTTAACCCAACAACATTATAGAAGAATGAAATCACAAAACTTATATAAATGATTTTTTTACTGATAAAAGAAAATTTTATAAACTCGATTAATTTAGGAAACGATTCGGCTTCTAGAATTCCGTCGCAAGAAGGCGAAAAATTAGCGGCATCTTCCGAGATCGAAATTCCCACATCACTCTGTTTGAGAGCCCCGGCATCATTCAATCCATCGCCGACCATTAGAACAACATCGCCTTCAGTTTGAAGCTTTTCGATGTAATTCAATTTATCATGTGGTGATTGCCTGAATAAAAGCGTCGGTTCTTTTTCGAAAAATTTTTGAAGTTGTTCTCTCTCCCCGTCGTTGTCACCGGAAAGCACCGAGATTTTGTAATATGGTTCAAGGTATTCAATTGTTTCTTTTACTGAGTTGCGATAATTGTTTACCACATTAAAAAATCCTTTTATTTCATTGTTGATCGAAACATAAACTCTGGTTGAAAGCGTGGGATTTTTTTCGTCTTTCATTTTTTCAAGAAACATCTTTGAGCCTATTTGAACAATGTTTCCTTCGATTACTGCTTTAATTCCTTTTCCGGGAATTTCATGGAAGTCGTTGAGTTCCTCTATTATATGCACGTCAAATAATTCATAAATATTAAGGCTTAGTGGATGTGATGAATTTCTTGCCAAACTTTTTATTAAACTTTTTTGTTTATCGGTTAGTGGTTCTCCAACGAATTTTATCTGATTACTGCTCGCTTCGGTTAGGGTTCCGGTTTTGTCGAAAACAATATGATTAACTTTTGACATCCTTTCGATTACGTCGGCATTCTTAACGTAGAAATTGTTTCTCCCGAAAATTCTAAGCGTATTACCCAATGTGAACGGTGTGCTTAGTGCAAGCGCGCATGGACATGCGATTATGAGAACAGCTGTAAATACGTTTAACGCTGTTGAAATTTCGGGAATCCAGAACAATGCGGAAATAACAGCAATCGTGATTATAGCAACTGTAAAATATTTACTTATTCCGTTTACTAATGAATTAATTCTGCTTTCATAATCTTTGTCAAATATTTTATTGTTCCAAAGCTGAGTTAAATAACTTTGCGATATTTCCTTTACTACCTCTACTTCGATTGCAGAGCCGATCTGCCTTCCCCCGGCATAGACCAAATCACCATTTACTATTTCCACCGGGTTGGATTCACCCGTAACGAAGCTGTAATCGATAAATGCGTGATCGCTCAATAAAACTGA
This sequence comes from Melioribacteraceae bacterium, assembly GCA_024103215.1. Classification (GTDB taxonomy): domain Bacteria; phylum Bacteroidota; class Ignavibacteria; order Ignavibacteriales; family Melioribacteraceae; genus JAGFIY01. The sequence goes on from JAGFIY010000164.1 coordinate 23,799, forward strand.
ATCAGCCGGTATAAGCTCGCTGCTTTTAACTAATATTCGATCCGAAACCTTTAATTTCTTTAGGGGAATTGTAGTCTCATTACCGTTTATAATTTTCGTGACGGCAATCGGGAAGTATGCTTGGTAATTTCTTTCGAAATTTAAGGCATCATATGTTTTGTTTTGAAAGAGTCGTCCTATAAGAAGAAGGAAAACAAGTGCTGCTAAAGAATCGAGGTACCCAGGTCCGAATCCGAAAACTATATCGACAACACTTCTTGTGAACAATACAATTATTCCAATAGCAATTGGAACATCAATATTTACAATCTTCTTCCGCAGACCTTTATAAGCAGAAATAAAATATTCGCTTCCCGAATAGAAAAACACCGGCAGTGAAAGGATGATGTTTAAGTATGCAAAAACTTCTTTGAGATTTGTTGTTTCAAAATCCGTAAACGATAAGTATTCCGGAAAGCTTAACAGCATAATATTGCCGAAAGCAAATCCTGCTACGCCGATTTTATAGTACAAACTTTTGTTACGGTATGATGATTTTATGCTTTGCTTGCCTTCAAGATTTAAATCGGGCCTGTAACCGATTGAATCCAGCAATTCTACAATTCCTTTAAGCGAAGTTTCCTTTTCCTTAAACTGAACTATTAAAATCTTTTTAAAGAAATCTACTTTCGAATTAGTTATGCCGGGATCAAGCTTGTAGAGATTTTCCAATATCCAAATGCAAGAACTACAGTGCATCTGTGGAATTGAAAATGTTATGCGAGTGTTATTTCCGTCCGAAAAATCGATTAAAGTTTCTTTAAGAGTTGAATCCTCAAGAAAATCATAGTTCCGAGTAATTTTCTTTTTTTGGCTCACGCCGGGATTTTCTTCAATCTGATAATAATTACAAAGATTGTTTTCGTTTAATATCTCGTAAACAGTTTTACATCCGTTGCAGCAGAAATATTTGTCGTTAATATGAATATCGTCAGTTGCGCACAAATCTCCGCAATGATAGCATAATAACTTTTTTTCGACTGTTGTCGTATTATTTTCAGGTTTCAAAGTAGTTATTGGGTTGAGTAATTGATTCTCGGATCTAAAAAAGACACTTAATCAGATAAAATTTTCTTGATACCCAAGCTAAGGAAATTATAAAAAAAAAAGAAACACTAAAGATATTTTATCTATTTTTCGCTGCATTTGTAAGTTGTTGTAATAAAACAAGTTACCTTGTAATCAAAACTTTGTAATTAGGATAATTTATCCTATTTGAGGTTTGTAATGAGAAAATACTTAACAATTATTTAACATTGGGAAATCGGGAATTCATTAACTTATTTACCTAATATAAATGATTTTTGGTGATAATGAAGATCATTCAGAACTACTTCAAAGAGAATCCGAATCTCTGGGCTTCAATCCGGCTAATATTTTTCTTGTATGTTTTTCTTCTCAGTCTGGATTTGATGGGAGGCGCGCTTAAGCTTTTCGGAAAAGATTTTTCGGAGACACTAATCCAAACCACCTCAAACCCATTTGTTGGACTGTTCATTGGAATTCTGGCTACATCGATTGTTCAGAGTTCATCTTCTACCACCTCGATTGTTGTTGGGATGGTTGCAGGTGGTGCATTAACTATTGACACGGCAATTCCCATAATTATGGGTGCTAATATTGGGACTTCAATAACAAACACTATTGCCTCGCTGCCGCAAATTAACAGAAGCGCAGAATTTCAAAGAGCATTTGCTGCTGCAACAGTTCACGATTTTTTTAATTTTCTTTCAGTCTTAATTTTATTTCCACTCCAGCTTACAACAAATTTTCTTGGAAAAATTTCCTATCAACTCGAAAAAATGTTTGAAGATGTAGGTGGTATGGATTTTTTGAGTCCCGTAAAAGCAATTACAAAACCTGTAGTAAAATTAGCGGCAGATTCTCTTGAATCAGTTCCCTGGCTTATGTTGATAATTGCGATTCTTCTTTTATTCTTTGCGCTTAAGTACATGGTTGGTGCATTAAAACAGCTTGTTGTAACGAAAGCTAAAAACTGGTTCGATAAAATTTTATTCAAAAATTCAGCAAGAGCATTTGTAGTGGGAATTCTTTTAACGGTTCTCGTGCAGAGCAGTTCAATAACCACTTCGCTAGTTGTTCCGATGGCAGGTGCTGGATTGCTGACTCTGATGCAGATTTTCCCTTATACTCTCGGTTCGAATATTGGAACAACAATTACTGCTATTTTAGCTGCCTTAATTACTGGAGAAGTTGCCGCAGTTGTGGTTGCATTCTCGCACTTAATGTTCAATATCTGCGGTATAATAATATGGTGGCCCTGGAAATGGGTCCCCGTCAGATTAGCTCAAAAATTTGCTGAATATTCATTAAAGAGTAAACTTGTTCCGATAGGTTATGTTTTAATTATGTTTTTTATTGTACCTTTGTTAGTCATATTTATATTTAATTGAGGATTGCTATGATTAAAGAAATTCTCGCGGTATTTAAGAGTGATTCATATATGCGGAGAGCTTATGACAGATCTTTCAAAATGCTTGATCTCACACATGAAATGTTTCTTACCGCAAAAGAAGTTCTTCGTGAAAAGGATGAACTATTAACAAGCATAAATATTAACGACCAGGATATTGAGGTAAACAAATTTCAACGCGAAGTAAGAAGGGATGTTTTTACTCATCTTACGATGGCGGGAACTGACGAACTGGCTTCAGGCCTGGCTTTGGTCAGCATTGTAATCGATATTGAACGTATCGGCGATTACACAAAAAATATTGTCGAAATTGCATCGCAGCATAAGGCAGAACTTAAGGCAGGTTATTTTGAAGAAGATCTCAAAAAAATTGAAGATGCTGTATGCGAAAATTTCAAGAGAACAATTGATTGCTTTAAAAACTCCGATTCTGACGAAGCCGAAAAATTAATTTCGGAATATAAGTGGGTATCAAAATTAAGCGACAAGATAATCGAGCAGTTGATTACCGACGAAGAATATACGCTTAACGCCAGAAGTGCCGTCGCGCTAACATTATATATAAGATCGCTTAAGAGAGTTTATTCCCATCTGCGCAACGTAACTACAAGCATAATCAACCCATTCGATAGAATTGGGTACAAACCAAAAAAGAAACAGCTCTAATTCAATTTTAAGTAGTTAAAAACATTCCATATCTTTTCGGTATGGAATGTTTCCTTTTTTGAGGATAACTATCAAAAATAAAAAATCAATATTGTTCGGAATTTTGATCAGCATAATAGTCATTTTATTTATTGCTGAATTTTTTCAATATCTGTTGGGAAAACTAATCGTTCCGGAAGATACTTCAATCAAATTTTTATTTATAGTTCCCTTAACCAGCATTATCCCTGATCCCTCTCGAGGTTATTTAGTTTCGATAATTCTTTATTTAGCAAATTATTTCTTTTTTATATTCAGCATTGAACTTTTCCTCCAGCTGCTTAAAGCTACGGCACTAGGTTTGTGGAGATTTACCATTACTACCGCTGTTATAATAATATTCGGTTTTACGATAGTAAGTATCTTTTATAAAGGTATTCTTTCGGTTTTGGACTCATCGCCTTCAAATGATATTTCAAGTTTAGCGTTTGTTCTTGGAATCAGCGGTGAGGGGATTATAGCGTTTATCTTTTTCTTGATCATAATATTTATTGCTTATGTAAATTTGTTTGCAAAAAGAATTCTTCAGTATGTAAATATAAATTGAGGTTAATATGGAAAAATTACTCGGTAAAATAGTTTTAATAACAGGAGCAAGTTCAGGAATAGGCGAGGCTTGTGCATACGCTTTCGCGGAAGAAGGGGCAAATGTAATCATAACCGCCCGCCGTTTGGAAAGATTAAATAATCTCGAAAAAGATTTGAAGGAAAAATATAATATAAAAGTCCTTACGTATCAGCTCGATGTTAGGAACAAAGATAAAGTTTTCGAATTTGTAAATAATCTTCCAAAGGAATGGAAGAAGATCGATATTCTTATTAACAATGCCGGGCTTGGAAGAGGACTCGAAAAATTTTATGAAGATAATCATGATTCATGGGATGAGATGATAGATACAAATGTGAAAGGCTTGCTGTATGTTACAAAAGCCGTAATACCCAGAATGGTTGAAAGAAAATCGGGTCACATAATCAATATTGGTTCAATCGCCGGACACGAAGCATATTCAAAAGGTGCAATTTATTGTGCTACAAAGCATGCTGTAAGTGCAATAACAAAGTCTTTAAGGATGGATGTACTTGATAAAAATATCCGGGTATCGTCAGTAGATCCGGGAATGGTCGAAACTGAATTCAGCAACGTAAGATTTTACGGAGATACCGAAAGAGCAAAAAATGTATACAAGGGCATAACTCCATTAACTGGAAAAGATATTGCCGAAGCGGTTATTTTTGTTGCAACAAGACCTGCCTACGCCAACATAAACGAAATGATAATTATGCCGAGTGTTCAGGCAAATACTTTTATGACTTATCGCGAGGAATAAGTTCTATAGAAAATAACTTATATCTCCGGCTCCTTCACGAATTATTTCAGGTTGATCCGCACTGAGATCGACTATTGTTGATGGTTTTCCCTCAAGTCCACCCGAGGAAAGCATTAAGTCAACCTGGTAATCGAAAACGGCTCTGATTTCAGAAGGATCATAATAGTTTTGACCTTTACGGTTTGTTGCGCTTGTACTTAATATTGGATGACCAAGCTGTTCGGCAATTGTTCTTGAAATTACATGATTAGGAATTCTAATTCCTACAGTTTTTCTCTTTGTCCACAATCTTTTCGGCACATCTTTAGCTGCGGGAAGAACAAATGTATAAGGACCCGGCAGTAGTTTCTTCATCGTTTTATAAGCATAATCCGACACCTTAGCATATTTTGCAATATCCTTTAAATCAGGGCAGATAAAACTGAACAGTTTTGTTTCTGTTTCGTTCTTGATCATATAAATTCTTTCAACCGCTTCTTGATTGAATATGTCGCATCCTAAACCGTAAACAGTGTCTGTTGGATAAATTATTACACCGCCTTCTTTTAATATTTCTACTGCTTTATTAATATATCGCTGCTGAGGGGTGACCGGGTGAAGTTCGTAATATTCCATAATAATCTCCTCGAATATTGAAATGTGAAACAAACAGAATTTTGGGTGTGGTGAAAAACCCTGATATAATTATTATAGTTAAGATACCCGATAAAATAAAACTTAAATTCACATTGTCAACAAAAATCGATTATTACTTAGCTAAAAAATGATGAATATAATAATCACGCAAATTTGAGTTAAAATTACGCTGGGAAAGAAGTGTATTCCCCGAAATAAATTCATTTTGGCTCCTCTATTTACTATTTTTACAAAATATTTAGAAAGAATTTGGACTAATGAGCAAAGAAAAATGTATAGTTGCCGTAAGCGGAGGATTGGACAGCTGCATTACAACCGCAATTGCCAACCTTGACTACGAGTTGGCTTTGGCTCATATAAATTACGGACAGCGAACTCAATCCCGGGAATTGAAATCGTTTAATGATATTGCGGATTTTTACAACGTTAAAGAAAGATTAATCATCGATTTTACTCATCTTGCGAAAATCGGAGGCTCATCTTTAACTGATAAAAATATTGAAGTTGCCGCTGCTGATTTGTTGAATGAAGAAGTACCGAATTCCTATGTTCCTTTTAGGAATGCAAACATTTTAACAGCCTGCGTAAGCTGGGCTGAAGTTATTGGTGCGAGTGCAATTTTTATGGGTGCGGTTGAAGAAGATTCATCCGGTTATCCCGATTGCAGACCTTCGTTTTTCTCGGCTTTCCAAAAAGTTGTTGAAGAAGGAACTAAACCATCAACACACATTGAAATCAAAACACCAATTATTGATATGAAAAAGTCGGAGATAATATTAAAAGGATTGGAACTCGAAGCACCGCTTCATCTTACATGGTCTTGTTATAAAAACGAAGATAAAGCTTGCGGAGAATGCGACAGCTGCGCACTCCGCTTAAGAGGTTTTCAGCAAATCGGTGAAGAAGACCCGATACCGTATGTAGTTAGACCAAATTATATATAGGAGTTTATTATGAGTTTTATATATAAATCATTGTCAGAGAAACTTGAGAATCATGAATATATCTATGCCATAAGTGTTGAAGATGTACAAACTTTTGCTCAAGAAATGTTGGGTCGTAAATTAGATTTTTATGAGATGGATAGAGTAAAAGATGGTGTTGAATGGGGGATGATTGATTGGGATACAATTGTAAAGACCGCAATTTCAGAATTAGAAAACAGTTCGAAAAGAGATGGCAAAAAAAACTGACATTTTATTTGAAGAGTTCTTAGAAAGAGCACAAAATTTAAAGGCATCAATTGATCCTATAAGAGTGTTGCGTGCCAGAGTATACCAAATTGGAAATGCTAACGTTTTAATTCGGGTTGCTGGGAACTCTGTAAATAACGGTCGCTACTTTTTCGGAATTAATTATATCACTTTGGAAGAAATGGCGAATCTTGAAAATCCATTTATAGCTTTTATCTGTGGCTCAGTCGATAATACGGTTATAATTCCTGCTCAACTGTTATTTGCCAACATTTCTGAAATAAGCCATGATCGCAATGGTGAATATAAAATTAATCTGGATTCAAACTTAAATATTGTCCTAAAAGGAAGAAACAATCGTATTGATTGCCAACCATTTATTAACGCTTGGGAATTAATTCTAAAACCACTTACTTCAAATACGGTTAGAAGTACAGCTGAAGAAAGTATTCATGCTGTTCTACAAGGAAGGTTATTAGAAATAGGGAATATCAGAGGGTTCAGAACTTATTCACCTGACAAATCGAAAACATTTAACCAAAAGAAATTATCTGAAATTGCAACACTTGATACTTGTCCAAAACTCGAATTCTCTGATTACAATACATTACGCAATATTGATGTAATTTGGTTCTCTGAAAAAAGCAGAAAACTTATTCCAGAACAAGCATTTGAAATTGAAATTTCTACCGGCACCTGGTCCGGGGTAGGAAGGCTAGCCACATTAATTGACTATCGTCATGTTAGGTTGTATATAATTTCACATGATAACAAGAAGTATAAACAAGTAATGAATTCATTTGCAGACTATGAAAGCAGATATAAATTTGTAAACTCAGAAGCCCTAAGCGACCTTTACGCTTCAGAAAAAAGTTTAAAAGAATTAAGGTATAGAATAGGTATATAAATGAACGAAAAACAAAAACTAATAGAAACATTTGAAAATCCTAACAAGGAAAGAGATTATATAATCGAGCACACGACACCGGAGTTTACTTCGCTTTGCCCCAAAACCGGTCAGCCTGATTTTGCTACAATAATTTTAGAATATATCCCGGATGAGCTCTGCATTGAGTTAAAGTCATATAAATTTTACCTGCAGTCATTCCGCAATGACGGAATTTATTTTGAAGCGGTAACAAATCAAATATTGGATGACCTTGTGGGTGTTTGTAAACCAAGATATATGAGAGTAATTGCTGAGTTCAACACACGCGGAGGAATTTCTTCCGTAATTGAAGTTGAGTATGAAAATGAAAATTACTAATTGAATTTTTTTTATAAAAAAATTGTCAAACAAATCAGAAATATCGTTGGAAATTAAAGTAAAAGTAATGCGGCTTTTTAGCAATTCTCCGAATCACTTTCAACAGAATCCTTATCTCTGTTATGACAGAATCCATACGATATTGATTTATCAACATCTCGCTATGATATCCCCCGCTTAAGCACAAAATTTCAAATAGATAATTGCTAATAAAATTTAATTATGGAGAAAATCATGGCTAAAAAAAATATCAAGAAAAGTTGGGCGGAACCGTTTAAAATTAAAGTGGTTGAGCCGATTAAAGTTACGACACGCGAACACAGAGAAAAAGCAGCAAAGGTAGCAGGCTACAATACCTTCTTATTAAAATCGGAAGATGTTTATATCGATCTGCTTACCGACAGCGGAACAAATGCAATGAGTGATTATCAGTGGGCAGGAATGATGCTTGGCGATGAAGCTTATGCCGGCAGCAAGAATTTCTATTATCTGTGGAATAACGTAAAAAAATATTATGGTATGCCTTATTTCGTCCCTACGCATCAGGGTAGAGCAGCTGAACATATGATTTCGAAAATATTAATTAAAAAAGGAGATTATGTTCCCGGCAACATGTATTTCACAACAACTCGTCTTCACCAAGAACTAGCCGGGGCTACATTTGTTGATGTAATTATCGATGAAGCACACAACCCAAACGACGAACATCCATTTAAAGGAAACATCGATCTTAAAAAGCTTGACAAACTTGTTAAGAAAGTGGGCGCCGATAAAATTGCATATGTTTCAATGGCGGGTCCCGTTAATATGGCTGGCGGTCAACCTTTCTCAATGGATAATCTCGAAAAAGTCTATGAGTATACTAAGAAACACAAAATCAAATTGTGGTTCGATGCAACTCGTGCTTGCGAAAATGCTTTCTTTATAAAAGAAAGAGAAAAAGGTTATAAGGATAAAACTATTCCTCAAATATTAAAAGAAATGTGCAAGTATTTCGATGGTTTATGGGTAAGCGCTAAGAAGGACTTAATGGTAAACATTGGTGGTTTCCTTGCAACACGTAACAAAAAAGTTTATGAAGAAGCCCGTAATATGGTCGTAGTTTATGAAGGACTTCATACATACGGCGGACTTGCGGGAAGAGATATGGAAGCCATGGCTCGAGGTATCGAAGAGATGGTTGAATATGAAAATATTAGGATGAGAATTAAGCAGGTAGAATACGCTGGCGAACAACTCGCAAAATATAAAATCCCTATGGTAAAACCTTTCGGCGGTCATGCAATATTCCTTGACGCAAAAAGGATACTAAACCATCTGTCGCAGGATGAACTTCCGGCTCAAACCTTAGCGTCAGAAATATTTATCGATTCCGGTGTTAGAGGTATGGAAAGAGGTATTGTTTCTGCGGGCAGAGATCCGGAAACCGGAGACCACAGAAGACCCAAACTTGAACTTGTGCGTTTAACTTTCCCCCGCAGGGTTTATACTCAATCTCACATCGACGTTATGGTTGAATCGGTTGCAAGTGTTTACGAAGACAGAAAATCGATAAAAGGGTTGAAGTTCGTATACGAACCCAAATATTTGAGATTCTTCCAAGGGCGTTTTGAAAAACTAAAATAACGATTATTAATATAGCGGGGTTCAATTCGAACCCCGAATTTATATGCCGGATTATTTACAAATAAAACAAGAATTTGCCGCGGCAAAAGAAGAGATTTTCAAGGACAAAAGACTTCTTGAAAATGCATACGAGTTCTGTGTGCAGTTCAGCCTTCTTGTGGAGGAATATTTAATCCGTATAGCTAATGATTTTGACTTGAACTGTGCTCTCGTTTCTTCCGGGAGTTTCAGCCGGAGAGAATTATCACCTCACTCGGATATTGACGTTCTCTTTATCTTTGAGAAATTTGACGGAGGCGAGGAATCGATTCAAAAATGCATTACCGCACTTTGGGATTGCGGCATTGAGGTTTCTCACACAGTCCGTGAGTTCAACGACATCCAAAAGTTTTTAGAAACGGATCTTCATGCTTTTACACAATTTTTTGAAACAAGATTTATCATCGGCAGCGAAAAAATTTATAATGAATGGAACAGTAAACTATTATCGTTGCTGAACAAGGAGATAGTTAAAAAACTTGTGCTTGCTTTCTTTGAGGATGTTGAAACCCGTTATAAAAAATACGGCGATTCACCCAAAGTACTTGAACCTAATATTAAATATTCTGCCGGCGGACTTCGTGATCTGCAAATGGTCCAATGGATGTACTCGCTTAAAAACAATGTTATAATTACCGATCAAAGCGAAAGAACTCAAACCGAAATTTTTATTGATATATTAAGAGAAAAAAAATTAATAAGTCCTATTGAGATAAACAGAATCTATAGAAGCTACGAACTCCTGCTTAAAACAAGAAATTTACTTCATCTTATCTGCAGTAAAAAGAACGACCGTCTCGAATTTCATAATCAAGAACAGCTTGCAAAACATCTCGACCAGTTTTCGAACAACTGGGAAATGTTCATGAAACAGTATTTTGAGGCGGCAACAAAAATTCATCGCTTCTCCAAAACTATTTTGAAAAGATACCACGAACAGCTTGTTCAGCAGATTTCCGACAGACTTGCTATTGAACTTGATGAAGAGTTTATGCTAAAAGGTAATTTAATAAGCAGAACCGTTGAAAGTGAACTGACTCTTTCAAGTATTCTTCGTGCCTTTTATTACAGATGCCTGCACGATGCAAGATTTGACGAACAGCTTAGAAGTGCTGTTATTGAAAAGGTTGCTTATCTTGACGAAGACAATGAAGATCATCAAGCATCATCTGTATTCTTCCGCGAAATTTTAAAAAGCCATTCAGGTGTCGGTAAAACTTTAACTTCGATGAATGAAATGGGAGTTCTACAGTTGTTTCTGCCGGAATTTAAGGATCTTATTGGATTCTTTCAGCCCGGGGTTTATCATTGTTATACAGCAGACGAACATACACTTATAGCACTTAGTAAGCTTGAAAATCTGCCCGAAGACGGAAGAAGCATCAGTAAACTTTTTCACAGTTTGAAAGATAGAGACATAATCTATCTCGCAGTTCTCTTTCACGATATAGCAAAACCAATTTCGGTTTCCGGGCATGAGATAATCGGCGCTGAAATTGCAAGTTCAATAATGGAACGTATAGGTTATGAAGCTGACGAAATTGCAACTGTAAAGCATCTTGTTAGGCATCATCTTACGATGGAGCAAGTTGCTTTTAGAAGAAACTTGAACGATCCGGCAACTCTTAACAAATTTGCTACGCTTTTTCCTTCAATACATACTTTAGATTTGCTGTATCTTCTTACATACGCTGATCTTTCGGCAGTAAGTCCCGTAGTTTGGACTGAATGGAAAAGCGATCTGCTTTTTGAGCTTTATCAAAAAACACGCACAATGCTTGAGGAAAGATTATCCGGTGAAGAACTGCTGGTTGCTTCAAAAGAAGAAATTCTATCCAGAAAGAAAAAAGAATATAGTTCAAACGTACAGAAACATATTGAATCGATTGACGACATCGGGTACCTGAACATTTATTCGCAAGAAGAAATAAACGAACATGTAAAACAAATCGAAAACGGGGAACATATCTCGGTCTTTTTCAAAGAGAACGGAGGGTATACGAATGTTACGGTGATAACAAAAGATTCAAGCTCGCTGCTATCTAAATTATGCGGGGCACTTTCTATTAACGATCTTAACATTCACGATGCAAATATCTTTACGAGAAATGACGGAATCGTAATCGATAGTTTTAATGTAACGGATTACCGTACACAAAAAAAAGTTGAAGAAGCCCGTTATGAAAAAATCACAATAGATTTAACATTAGCCGTTGAGAACGAATTAGCAATCGGAACGGCATTCAAAAAAATCGAGTCGAAATGGCGAAGGTTCGAGAACAAGTTGTTCAACATTGCATCAAAAATTAAAATTGAATTTGAACGCCACGAGAAATATACCATCATTGATGTTTATGCGCCGGATAAGCTAGGGCTGCTCTATCAAGTAACAAAACGAATGAACGAACTTGGTCTCGCTATCTTCTTCGCTAAGATTGCTACAAAAGGAGATGATGTGGTGGATGCTTTCTATGTGTTGAACAATAAGGGAAATAAAATTCCGCAGAACGATTATGAATTAATCAAAATGGAATTAAAGGAAGCAATTGAAGAACTCATTTAAGGAATCACATTGAATTTTATGAATCGATCAAACCCTATCGGAATTTTTGATTCCGGGATAGGCGGACTTACAGTAGTAAAAAGAATATCTGCAAACTTACCGAACGAAAACATTATTTATTTCGGAGATACCGCAAGGGTTCCATACGGATCAAAATCAAATTCAACAGTTATAGAATATTCAATTCAAGATGCAAATTTTTTGATCAAGAAAAATGTTAAACTGATTGTGGTTGCGTGTAACACTGCCTCATCAGCGGCACTTGATGCACTCCGCGAACGTTTTGAAATTCCAATAATAGGTATGATTGAACCTGGGGCAAAGATGGCTCTCGAAACTACTAAAAATGAAAAAATTGGAGTGATAGGAACAAACGCAACGATAAACAATAAAGCTTACTCAAGTGAATTATTAAAAATCGATCCGAAAGCAGAAATTGTGGAGAAAGCATGTCCGCTTTTTGTTCCGCTTGCAGAAGAAGGCTGGCTCGATCATAAAGCAACCTATGCCGTCGCAGAAGAGTATTTGAAAGAATTAAAATCAGCAAAAGTTGATACGCTTATTCTTGGATGTACACATTACCCTATATTATCTAAAGTTATACAGGATGTGATTGGGAATGAGGTTAGACTAATCGACTCGGGTACTGCTGCAACAAAAATTGTCGAAGATTATTTGAACGGAAGAAATCTTAGAAATCCATCCAACAACATCGGGATTCACGAATATTACGTAAGCGATCTTCCTATTAAGTTTAAGGAAGTTGCCGAAAGATTCCTCGGAAGAAAAGTTTCAAACATTCACAAAGTTGATCTTGAAGAAATTACCGGCAATTAGTTTTTTTTGTTGAGCAAGTAATAACTTATTCCACAGATTGTTTTTGAATCGTAAATCTCCCCGGAAATAATTTTCTGCTTTACTTCTTCAAGTGTTAACTCATAGATTTCCATTCCGTATTCTCCTTCTTCACGGTTATGGCTGCCAGCCCTCAAATTTTCCGCAAGATATATGTGAAGAATCTCCGAACAAAAACCCGGAGTAGTTGCAATAGCTCCAAGCTTTGAAAAATTATTCGATGTATATCCCGTCTCTTCTTCCAGTTCACGCTCGGCACATTTTTGAGGATCTTCATTAGTTTCAAGTTTCCCGGCAGGCAGTTCCAACATATATTTTTCAAATGGATAGCGGAACTGCTTAACAAAAACAATTTTTCCTTCATTCGTAATCGGTAAAACCACAGCGCCGCCGTTATGTACAACAACTTCTCTAATTCCGCTGTTGCCCGAGTTGTAAATTATATCATCAACTCTTATATCAAATACTTTTCCCTCAAAAACCAGATTGCTGTTAAGAATTTTATAGTTCATAAATTTCCTTTCCGAAAAATATTGTTACAAACCGTAGTTTATTTATCGTAATAAGGGATTAGTTCGTGTCCCAAATACTTCAGCACTGCGGTGATTACTCCAAGATCATCGAGGTAGCCGATAAGCGGAGAAATATCCGGAATCATATCAACCGGTGTAATGAAGTACAATAATGCTCCGACAACTATTGATTTTCTATACCATTGAACCCTGCTGTCGGATAAATAATTAAAAAGAGCAAGCACATCTTTTAAAAAGGAAATTTTCTTTCCTGTTCGTTCAACTTTTTCCCAAAGTCTTTCTTCAACTTCCTGCTTACCTGCATTTACTTTTTCTTCGGAATCAAAATCAATTTCGTAATCTTCTATTTCGTTCAAATTATATTTTTCTTCCATCATTAATTCCTCATGTAATTGTTGAACCAATCATAAACCGTGTTCCACCACAATTTTGCGTTTTGCGGTTTAAGTACAAAATGATTTTCGTTAGGGAAATATAAAAATTTACTTTCAACATTCATCTTCTGAAGTGCTGTAAAAAATTGAAAGGCTTGGGTTTCGGGCACTCGAAAATCCTTGCCTCCTTGAATTACAAGAACAGGGGTTTTAAAGTTTGCCGCATATGTTGAAGGCGAAAAGTATTTGTAATGTTCCGGGTTTTCCCAAGGTGCTCCGCCGAACTCCCATTCGGGAAACCATACTTCTTCGGTGGAACCGTACATGCTTGTTAGGTCATAAACTCCGTCATGACAAACCAATGCGTTGAACTTGTCGGTGTGTCCTGCAATCCAAGCTATCATATATCCGCCGTAGGATGCACCTGCGGCAAAAGTGTTTTGTTTATCAATAAAGTTAAAACTTTCAATAGCATGATCGTAAGAATTCATCAAATCCGTGTAAACCTTTCCTCCCCAGTCCTGAGTTATTTCATCGGTGAATTTTTGCCCGTAACCGGTGCTTCCTCTCGGATTCGGAGCAACTACAATATAACCTTGTGATGCAAACATCTGCTGATTCCAGCGGTAATGAAAATCGTCAGTCCAATGTCCTTGAGGACCTCCATGAATTAAGAATATCATGGGATATTTTTTTGCCGGATCAAAAAACGGCGGCTTAATAAGTAAAGACTGCACCTTCGCTCCTTCGGCTCCAATTGACCAAAATGTTTCTGGTTCGTTGAATTCAATTTGAGAAAGAAGTTCAGCATTTAAACTGCTTAATTGTTTTAAATTGCTTCCGTCAGTATTGACAGAAAATATTTCATTGGGCTGAGTAGTTCTCTGCTGGAGAAAATATAATTTATTCCCGTCAGGTGAAAGTACTAGTGAGGAGTTAACTCTTTCTTTTACAATTAAATTGTTTTCTCCCGATGCGATATTAAAATTATAGATTGAATTATAAATTTCGTTTGCGGCAGTATAATAAATTGATTTTGAATCTTTTGACCAAACAATCTGTCCAAAGCTTATATCCAGATCTTTAGTGAGAACTTTTGTTTCTTTTGTGTTTCTGTCATAAAGAACAAGCCTTTGTTTATCTGCTTCAAAGCCGGCACATTCCATGGAAGTATAAGCTATATATTTGCCATCCGGAGAATAGACCGGCTGTGTGTCGCTTCCTAAACTTAAAGAAATTTTCTTGAATGGAGTTGCGGCAACTTTATCTGCTTCTTCGAGATTGAGAATAAAAATATCATTGTTTGTCGATGTTGCAAGAAAATTGTCGTTATTCATTACGAAAGCAATTTCTCTGCCGTCAGGGCTGAACGAATAATCATTTCCGCTGCCCAGAGCGAATGTCGGAACATCGAACTTGGAATAAAGTGTAAGGTCGGTGTAGTCGTTATTTTCAAGATTGTAAAAGAAGAGGTGACTTCTTTTATCCCCACGCCAGCTGTCCCAATGGCGATAAAGAAGTTCGGTAAAGATCATAGCATCAAGTTTGCTTGCTTCGCTTTCTTTATCCTTTTGTTTGTTGCATCGCTGATCAGAGCAATCGGGGTAAACTTCGGAAGTGAAGAGAAAACCGTAACCGGAATTATCGAAGACAAGCCCCGAAACGCCGGTATAAATATCCGTGACTTGTGAGTGCTTAGTTCCGTCAAGATTACACTTCCATATCTGTCCGCCTTTTGAGTAAAAGAGAGATTTTCCGTCCGGTGAGAATTTTGGAGCCGTAACTGAAACCTCATCATCGATAAATACTTTTTCGTTTGATCCGTCTGAATTCATAGTCCAAATATCGGATTGACCGGAATTATTTACCATATCGTAAGAAGTAACTGTAAAAGCCAGCAATTTCCCGTCAGGTGAAATTTGGAGATTGCCGATTCTTTTCATTGACCAAAGATCATCAACAGTTATAGCACGCTTCGATTGTGCGCTCAACTGAGCTAAAAATAAAATAATCGAAAATAAAATTAATCTTGAAATCTTCATCTCTTCCTCTTACTTGATCTTAGATAATTTTAAAAATAGCAGAAGAAGGTTTGAAAGGCAATTTATTTGAAAATAAGAAATGATCAACTGAGCGAAGGGCAATAAAAAACTTAATTTAACTTTTATTGCTGTCCTATTAATCAGACTCATCGGAGTTTTTCTTTTCTATATTATATCGCCGCATTTTTTTGAAAAGATTGGTTCTGTCAATTCCAAGTGTTTCCGCGGTTTCGATTATTTTCCAATCATTTTTTTCAAGCGCTTTTAAAATGTATTCTTTCTCAAAGTTTGATCTTGCCGCACGAAGATCTCGTATTTCGTTTACATTGTTGAAATGATTTGCTTTCCTCTCAAGGATGTGAATTATCTGCTCTGCTGTTATTTCTTTTCCGCTCGTAAAAATTACTAATTTCTCCACTGCATTTTTTAATTCGCGTACGTTTCCTTGCCATAATTGATCGGTTAAAATAGATTCAGCCTGACGTGAGATGGTCATCATTCTTTTATTGTAACTTTCGCAAAAACTTTTGAGAAAGTGATAAGTCAAGGGGAGAATATCTTCCTTCCGCTCCCTCAGCGGAGGGATGTGAATATTAACAACGTTTATTCTATGATATAGATCTTGCCTAAAAATTCCCTTTGCAACGAGATCCTCTATATCTTTGTTTGTTGCAGTTATTATTCTAACATCTATTTTTTTTGAACTGTTACTTCCGATCATTTCAATTTCGCCCTCTTCCAAAACACGCAATATTTTTGATTGGAGCCGTAAGTCCATATCACCAATCTCGTCCAAAAAAAGCGTGCCTCCGTCAGCCGCCTCGAATTTTCCTACTTTATCCTCGATAGCATTCGTAAAAGATCCTTTTTTATGTCCGAATAGTTCACTTTCCAAAAGTTCACCAGGAATAGCTGCGCAATTTAATTTAATATAGTTGTTCGATTGTCTTTTGCTGTTGTGATGCAACGACCATGCGACAAGTTCTTTGCCGACGCCGGTTTCGCCGGTTATCAGAACTTTTGCGTTTGTTGGGGCAATTTTTTCTATCTGACTCAAGATTGCTTTTGTTTCATTGCTTTCGCCGATTATCCTGTTGTTTTCTAAAAGCTCGCTGTAAAATGCTGCTTTTTGAAGCATAAGTTCTTTTTTCTTAATTGCATTGTTCAGTGTTACAATCAGTCTTTCCGCATCTATCGGCTTTTCGAGAAAATCATAAGCCCCGGTTTTAATGAAATCTACGGCAATTTCAATATTGCTTTGACCGGAAATAATTATAACCGGTGTTAGAGGTGATTTCATTTTAATTATCTTGAAAATTTCAATTCCATTAAGACCTGGCATTTTAACATCCAGCAATACGGAGCTGAATTCTTCGTTTTGGATCGAATCGAGAACCATTCTGGGATTTGAAATAGTTTTTGCTGAAAATCCGCTTAGTTCAAGTATTTTTTTAACTGATTTTAGGTAGTTCTCGTCATCATCTATTACTAAAATTCTTTCAATCATATTTCTGTTCAATTTTGTGTGGTATTTTTACAGAAAAAGTTGTGCCAAAATTTAATTTTGATGTGACTTCGATTATTCCGTTATGATCTTGAACTATTTTCCGGGCTATGGTTAATCCCATTCCGGTTCCTTCTTTTTTCTTTGTAAAATAAGGCTCAAATATTTTTGATAATTCTTCTTCAGGAATTCCTTTTCCGTTATCGCTTATCAGAAATTCTACATATTTTTCATTTGGATCGGATATATGTTCAGCTAGATCGACGGTGATACTAATAATTCCGTGTGAACCAACTGCATCAATTGCATTTTCAATCAGCAGATGAAAAAGCTGAACCATCTGGTTGGGATCCACCCATATTGTTTTTGCATCCTCACTAATTTCGGTGTTGAACTTCAAGTCGCTGTCGAAAAATATCTGGAAATTGTCCGCAGAATCTTCTATTAACTTTTTCGTATCAATCCACTGAAAGGATGGTTTATTAAGACTGCTGAATTTCAAAAAACTTTTTGTGAGATTTGTAATATGCTTTACCTCGGAGTGAATCATCTCAATATCATCGTTAATTAAATCCTTGTTCAATTCATGCAGCGAGTTAATTCGTGTTTTTAATGCAGTTAAATTCAATTGAATCGTCGAGAGGGGAGTTTTAATATCATGCGCTACTTTTTGTGATATACTTGCCCAAAGCGAATTCCGCTCTTTATGTATTTCTTCTGTTAGGTTCTGGATTTTTATTATGAAAGAATGTGGAATGTTAAATAAAGTAAATAACGGAAGCACATTCACTTTGCCAACAAATTTATAATCACCTTTTGTGAATGAAATTTCCCTCGAAGTTTCTTTTTCCGTTTTAAAAGTCTCTTTAATGCAGTCAATTAAATCATAGTTGCCTTTGAAAATGTCAAATATATTTTCGCTTTTGTGAATGTGTAAATTAGGCGGAAGGTTATATACAACACTTTTGTTGAAAGACTTGATAGCCCCTTTGTAGTCTGTAATAATAAGTCCTAAGTTTATATCATCATAAGAGTAATTATAAGCTCCGGAAATTCTTGCGGCTTTGCTGAACGCTTTATGTAATAGAAGCAGAATCAGATAAAATAAAAATGAGGTAAGTAAAAAAGCCGGAACACGGTATTGTGCTAAAAGATTTTTGTGGATTGAAAATACTTTGAGATTCTTGTCTGTTAGAATCAATAATTCAGAATTACTGTTTTTTACGTTTTTTATTAACTCCATATCTCGAATGGTGTTTTCCGATTCATACGAAAACAATATTTCCAAATCATCCGTAAGTATAAAAACGTTTTTTTGATTTCTAACAAGAAGCTCTTTGCCATCGGATTCAAGAATATTGTCAAAGAGCTCAAAGGAATAATCATCTTTCCCAAGATTTAATGTATTTAATTTGTTAAAGTCGATATCATATTTATAAACAGCCGCGGCTGTTAAAATGTAAAAAAAATTATCAAACGGATTTGAGGTTTTGAAAAAATTCCTAATCCCCTCATTCCTTTCGAACTCTTTTTTATTTAAGATATTAAAATCGAAATCCATCAACGCAAAAAATTCTTTAGGATCTTGATTCTTTCTGTTGGAAAATATCAGTAGAATCAAATCGCGGTTATTGTGTTTTACAATATCAAATTCAATTCCGTTTAAGAACTCGCCAATTTCTAATGATTCGTTAACAAATTCAAAATCTTGGTTTAATTTTATAAGCCAATTTGAATTATCGTGAATACCGGTTTTATCTCTTGTATTTCCCGATGAACCGGCACTCAGAACAATCTCGTTAATTCCGTCATCATTTGTATCGATAAAAACAAACTTTCCCACCGGTGCGGTTGTTTCAAATTTATTGAGCAGTTCGCCGGTCAGAAAATCAAATTTATACAATCCGCGCGGGTGAATTGAATGTCCGGTAATCGGACTTAAGTACATCACATTTCTATCCAGCGATTCATCAAAAAGAATTTTGATTACTACCTTATTTAAGTCCCAGTAATCTGTTACAACAGAAGCAGGTTTTTTTATAATCGAAAATTCTTTTTTTAGAAATCTCGAGTTTTTCAAATCTACAATACTGAGATAAAGCAGGGAATCATCCTTCGTAAAGAGAACCAGCTCCTCAAAATTATCGTCGTTTAAATCATAATTAAAAATTGAAGAGAAAAGAAAATGATTGCTGAAATTGAACTGTTCTTTCAGTTTACCGTTATCGTCATACTGATGAAAGAAATAATTTTCAGCTTCCAAAGCCTTTCCAAAATCGAATTTCTCATCAATCCCATTACGGTTTAAATCCAAGTAGGTGGAAAAAGTAAACTGATCGGCAATTCCGGAAGATATGAGTTTCGGTTCATACTTATTTGCAGAAGAGAGAAGCAGCAGGATAGTTAAAAAAGAAAATAGAACTGCTGCCGAGGCAAGAGTAAAATTTAGCTTAACATATCTTTTTCTTATGGAATTTATCATCCCGTTAAAATTAGTTGTGTTTGCCCAGAGCGAAATATCTCAATCGAACTTAACCCAAAATACGAAAGAAAAGCAAAAGATATGTTGAATATTTGAAACATGGTTTTAGGGAAATGTTGCAAAATAATCTGAATAATTAACATAAAATCATTCTTTCGTATGGAACGATTTCTGTTATTCAATATGTGATATAATCCAATATAAACTTTCTGGGAGGTTAAATTGAAGCACTTCTTACCAATAATTTTTTTTATGATTTGCACGGTTCTTTTTGCACAGGAAGAAAGGTTAAACTTTTTTGAAAGCACCTTCAATTTAAATGATAACGATTTTCACTTTAGATCGAAGCACAATGAGGAAATAAAAGCCAAAAAAAATTCTAATGGTTTCGATTGGAGCAGACAAGATGTAGAAGTATTTATTGATCAAGGATTTGCTTATGGAATGAATACAATACTCTATGAAAACGGAAAAATAAAAACAAATCTTTTGCAGGTAAAGGTTTTTGATGAACTTAGCTCAAGTTATGTAGTACAAAACAGAAATTATGAAGAATACTCCTATACACAAGATGGTTCTTTCTCTGAAATTATTTCTTCAAATTGGACTAACAATGGATTAAGAGAAGAATACAGAAAAGCAGTATACATTTATGATGATCAGATGAAGCTCCAAGAGCAGTACATATATAGAAAGGAGGATAGTGATTGGATTCCAATGTATAAACGCATATACACTTATGAAAATGATTTAATAATAAAAAGAATCGAACAAATAAATTTTGGGGACGGTTCTGACTGGATAAATGATCGTCAACACCTCTTTAATTATGATGAAAACGGAAACCGAATAGAATGGATTGATCAAAACTGGGATGGAGAACAATTTGTGAACTCTAATAGGGAATTGATGACTTACGATGATTTCGACAAGTTAATTGAAGTAATTCGCCAACTATGGAGGGATGAGCAATATGTCAACTATAGAAAATATAATCTTTCTTACAACTCGAATGATTTGGAAGAGATGGCTATTTATTACTACTGGGATCAAACAAATAGTATCTGGCTAAATGATACTAAGACTGAATATTTTTACAACGAACAAGACTTATTAATCGAAAGGTCATATTATCTGTGGGAGAATTCAGGGTGGAATGCGCATTTTACTAACTACACTGAGTATGGATCAGACCCTTTTATTGTTATTACAAGTCCATCTGCAGCCACGGAACTATCCCCTGACCAAAATATGTTTTATCTTGATTGGCTATCATTTAATGTCCAAAACATAGATATTGAATTCAGTTCTGATGCCGGACAGACTTGGAATTATATTGCCGAAAACACTCTTGCAAACCAACAGTACCTCTGGACTCTGCCTCAAAATAATCTTGATGACTGTAAACTAAGGTTTTCAGATTCCGATAATCCAGAAGTCTCTGTGGAAATGGATGGTACTTTTTCGATAAACCCGGTAACAAATATTGAAGACGATAATTATCAGATTAATCTAAAATTTAGATTAGACCAAAACTACCCTAATCCATTCAACCCAACCACAAAAATTATGTTTTCAATTGCGAAAACCGGTTTTGTTAACCTTAGTATATACGACAATTTAGGACAAAAAGTAAAAGAATTAGTAAATGAAAATAAATCAGCAGGGCAGTATACCGCAGAATTTGAAGGATCCGGATTAGCAAGTGGAATTTACTACTATAAACTGGAAGCAGGAAATTATACTGAAGTGAAAAAGATGATATTGTTGAGATAAATATTTACTAAGGAGAGTGTAAATGAAAATAATAATAGTTCTTGTAGTTTTTTCGACAATATTATATTCTCAATCAAATCAAATACTAATTGATGAAAATTTTGATGATTGGAATAATATTGAAACATTCATCGAAGACCCGGTTGATGATCTTTCTTTAGGAATAGATTTTCTAAAACTATGGGTCACGAATGATGCAAAATATCTCTACATAAGAATTGATATCGATCAAGAGATTAATCTTCAAAACGATCCGCTTTTTTCTTTGAATATTGATCTGGACAATAATCTTGAAACCGGTTTACACGTACTGGACATGGGAAGTGATATTCTCTACATATTCGGTGAAAGACATATTTCAACCTTTGGTGATAATGGCAGATTTGTTTTCCCCGCAGAAATTGGATTTGTATTTGCACCGACAGTTTCTTCTACATCCTTTGAAATGGCGATTTCTTTGGAAGCAATGATTGATGGTGAGAGTCTGTTTACTTCTGAGAACATAAAAATAGCTTTTATGAGTACGGAAGAGGAAGGAGATATTGTTCCAAACGATCAAGCATATAATTATAAAATCGATTTCTCTGCAGGAACAAATTATCCAAGTTATTCTTTACAAAAAAACTCCAACACTGATTTTCGACTTCTAACTTACAATGTACTTTTTGATTATATGTTTCATCCTGACGTAGAAGATGAACATAGAAGGATATTAAATGCAATTAAACCGGATATAATAGCTTTCCAAGAAATTTTCAACCATTGGTCATTTCAAATTAAAGATAAGATAGAAGACTTTTTGCCCTCTGGAGAAAATGAGCAATGGTACTGTGCAAGAATAGAGGATCTTGATACGAATGATGTATTTAAAAGCGATTTAGCACTAGTCAGCAGATATCCCATATTAGATATTTTTGCAATTCCTGGCCATGATCCATCCAGTAAAGAAAACAGTGCTTTCTTAATTGATCTACCCAATAATGAAGAACATTTGCTCATTTTCAATATACATCCTCCCGCAGGAGATCAAATAGAAGAACGTACAGGTGATCTAGATAGAATTATGGCTTTTCTCAAAGATGCTAAATCTCCAGGGGGAGATATTACTATTTCGCAAAATTCTCCATTCATTATTACCGGGGATTTCAACCTTGTTAGGTACGCCTATCAAAGAGATATTGTACTTTTGGGTGATATTCAAGATAATATCACATTCGGGGAGGATTTTGATCCTGATTGGGATGGAACCCCTTTTGCCGATGCAAAGCCATACGCAACAAATACACCATTTGTTTTTACTTGGACTTGGGATGCCGAGAGGTTTGCTCCAGGTAGATTAGATTATGTAGTTTACTCAGATTATACTCTAAACCTTGAAAATTCATTTACTTTGTTCACAAGAGCATTACCCTCAGATACTCTTGAGTTTTACAATCTTGAAAAGGAAGATGTCAATACAGTTAGTGATCATTTACCTGTAGTAGCGGATTTTTCAATTAATTCATCAGTAGATGTAGATTTTCAAGAAATTGAAATAATAAAGGAGCTTAATCTTGAACAAAACTTTCCAAATCCATTTAATCCGACAACCCGAATAACGTATGTTATTCCGAAATCGAGTTTTGTAAAATTGAATGTTTATAATATTCTTGGACAAAATGTGTATGAATTAGTTAATTCATACCAAGCTGCAGGTGAGTTCACCGTAGAATTTGACGGATCATCTTTATCGAGTGGTGTCTACTTATACAGGCTTGAATCGGAAGGTTATTGTGTAACAAAAAAAATGATACTTCTACGTTAATTTTGCATTGACGTTCAACTATAATTTCCCAGCTTTCCCGAGGCTGTGAAAAAATGAGGACAGTGTTTTAATGCTGTCCTCACTCTCCTTATAATAGAATAATAACTCCTTTTTTTAGAATAGAATGTGTCATAAACTCAAAACATTCATAAATAATTTTTATTCTTATATAAAAATGATTGATTTGATTTATCATTTTTTATTAATGAAATTGTCACTTAGGAAATCATTTGCTATTATATAACATGGAAACAACTAGTTCGATACAGGCAGTCAAAAAAGGAATATTACTTTCTCTTGGAATTATTCTAACCGGGATCGGGATTATTGGAATTTTTCTGCCCATACTTCCAACTACAATATTTCTAATACTTGCTTCTATCTGTTTTATGAAGAGTTCGAAGCGAATGAACGATTGGCTTGTAAACCATAAGTATTTAGGGCAGTATATTAAAGCTTACCGAAATAATACAGGCATGACAGTTAAATCAAAAATTACTTCGATTGTTATGTTGTGGATATCCATAAGTATTTCCGGGTTATATTTTACCGATAGTACGCCCGTTCGTTTACTTCTGCTTTTAATCGCTGCCGGGGTTACAATTCATTTAATTACAATTAAAACAGCAAATTCAGTTAGTGTTAAAAAATCAAAAAAACTAAAGGAGGATTTTAATGAGTAAGGAAAAAAAGAAGCTCACTACTGCTCACGGCAGTCCGGTTGGGGACAGCCAAAATTCATTAACTGCGGGCAAACGAGGTCCGCTTCTTCTTCAGGATTATCAACTTTTAGAAGAAATGGCAACTTTTAACCGCGAACGCGTACCAGAAAGAGTTGTTCACGCAAAAGGATCCGGTGCGTTCGGAACTTTCAAGGTTACTAATGATATTACAAAGTACACAAAGGCAAGTGTCTTTTCTAAAATCGGAAAAGAAACAGAAGTGCTTGCCCGATTTTCAACAGTCGCTGGTGAGCGTGGAGCTGCCGACGCCGAAAGAGACGTTAGAGGTTTCGCCGTTAAATTTTATACCGACGAAGGCAACTGGGATATGGTTGGTAACAACACACCTGTCTTTTTTGTGAGAGATCCTTATAAGTTCGACGATTTTATTCACACTCAGAAGAGAGATCCCAGAACAAATATGCGTTCAAATACTGCAATGTGGGATTTTTGGTCATTAAGTCCCGAAAGCTTGCACCAGGTGACCATCTTGATGAGCGACAGAGGGCTTCCCCAAGGCTATCGCCACGTTAACGGATACAGCAGTCATACTTACAGCTTCATAAATAAAAACAATGAAAGATTTTATATGAAGCTTCATTTCAAAACTCAGCAGGGAATTAAAACCTGGACAAACGAAGAAGCGGAAAAAATTGTGGGTAAAGACAGGGAAAGCTCACAACGTGATCTTTACGAAGCAATAGAAAAAGGCGATTATCCGAAGTGGAAAGTTTACGCTCAAGTTATGCCCGAAGCGGAAGCAGAAACATATAAAATAAATCCGTTCGATCTGACAAAAGTGTGGCCTCATGCAGATTATCCTCTGCACGAAATAGGTGTGATGGAACTTAATAGAAATCCCGAAAACTATTTTGCAGAAATTGAGCAGGCAACGTTCGAACCTTCCAATATAGTTCCGGGAATTGGGTTCTCACCGGATAAAATGCTTCAGGCAAGAAT